>NZ_JAVRCE010000047.1:0-61169 GCF_034530915.1 Nostoc sp. DedQUE09 | reverse complement strand
GTCTCACTCACACTCGACGCTCTATTATATGCAACTTCAATGTAAATTGATATAACGCTTTTGCTGTTTACGTTTCACAATCCATTCAGTAGTTAAATAAATCGCAGCTACTAACAGAGCAGAATCACTAGAGGGTTCAGGAACAGAGATGGGTCCCGTAAGTGTTGTACCCGATGAAACCCCAGGTTCCTCAGTGGGAATAAATCGTATTCCGTTGTTAAGAGCGATCGCTACGATTGTTGCTAGGTCATTGGCATCTGAAGACGAACCAGAAGAATTGTCAAGTTGCACACCTGCTTCCTTAATCAAGTTTTCCACAGGTGTTACAAAAGAATTTGAAGGTCTTTCCTCGAAAAAATTGTACACTAAGGCTCTTGCTGGCGTTGTCTGATTATTTATGATTGCACGAGGTCGGTTGGCAGGAAGGGAAAAGAAGCTTCCAGAAGGCGCATTCACAGTTTGTCCCTCCAAATTTAGTGTTAACTGCCCGTCCAGAACCATGACCGCTTCACTATCATTGCTGTGGATTGCCAATGGAAGCGTACCACCCTGTGGGAAAGTAGCTAGGTATGCTGAATACTTTCCTTTATTATCAACTCCAGATGTTAAAAACTCAAACTCAATTCCCGCCAAAGAGTAAGTTGGTTGTGCGTCTTCTGGTGCAACGAATATGAAATCTTCTAAACCTGTCTCAGAAGATGTAATGCCCAACGTACTTGCGGATGCAGGCTTTAGGCTCAAACAAGCAACGAAAAGCGTTGTAACAAGGGTAAACGTTGATAATTTTTTCATAATCATCACGCAGATATGTATTTCATAGGTAAAAGGTTTCAAATTTTATCTTTTGGTGTTGCTGATTGAAAGTATAAATTAGTCTCACTAGTCATATCGAAAAATGTCAATTCATACTCTGATTCAGCAACGCTTATCTTTTCTGTCAGACTGGGGATGAATTCTTACAAAGCTTTGCTGAGAGCAGGTGAAGCGCGATTTCACTTTTTCCAGTTTGACAGGCTACGGTGTACACACAAATCGAAAAAGCTCGATTTCTCATTGTTCTCTTGTTGCTCTCGTTCTTATGCTCTGCATGAGAATGCCTGAGTAGGGGCTGCTGCCTTCAGTCAAATATTGAGTCAGAGACTCAATGAATGCATTCCTAGTCTGAGACTGGGAACGAGGAAAGTCTTATCAAGCTAGGTTTTTAGAACTTGTGTGTACACCGTAGGTTTGACAGGAGAGAGATAATGCATCATAAAGGCGGGAGGTTTTTGCTATACGTTCACCTGTCTAAGGAAAGTTACTTACTTAGTCCAGGTACAGCATTTTTACTAGTCTGGGAAAGTCATGCCTCCCTTTTTCCATTTTCTCGCTCCCGAAATTCCTGGATTTCATTAATTAGATATAGGGATGGGAGGCACAAACTCTAATCCATACTTTTGCGTAGCAATTGTTATAATTTTTTGCAAGTCTATAGGAGGAGCAATTGGTGCAGAACGATCTTTCACTTCCACACCTACATCTTTGAAGAATTCCAAAAATTTTGCAGGAGTAATTACAGTAACTAAATATGCCGGCGTTTCTCCAGAGGTTATAAATCCATGTGTGTGTTTTCTTGGAAGGAAAGCCCAAGAACCAGGAGTTACAGTCATAGTTTCTTCCTTCATCTGGACTGTAAAAGCCCCTCCACTCACATGAAAGTAACCCTCATCTTCAAAGGGGTGTTTATGCGGTGGAGTTGCAGCTCCCGGTGGATTTTCAAAACTAACAAATCCAAAATTCCCACCAGTCTCTTCACCAGTTGCTAAAAGTGTATATCGGCCACCCAACGCATCATATACTGGACGATCGCGTGCATCTGGTGGCACTATTATATACTTGCGTTTATACTTGCGATCTGGTTTGTATTGTTTATTAAAAGGTGCTATAAATTCTATTCCATTTTGCATACCGATCTCATAAATTTTTCTTGCCCAATTAGGAAATGCCCAATTAGGAAATATCCAATTAGGAAATGCCCAATTGTGAAATGGTAAAGACGGAGTATATAAGTTAGCCACTGGCACACCAGCTGCTTTTATAAACCTTTCCAAAGGTGTTGCCAAAGACCGGGAGGGCTTTTCAGGAAAATTGTATAAAAGGAATTTAGCTGGTTGAGTACCACTATTTCTAATTGCGTGTGGTAATTTGGGAGGGAGGTAAGCGAAGGTTCCGGAGGGCGCACTCACGCTCTTTCCATCTAAATCTAGTCTTAACTCCCCATCTAGCACTACAAGCACATCACTATCATTGTGGTGAACTGCTAATGGCAACCCGTCACCCTGTCGTGAAAGTGTAACTAAATTTACTGAATACTGTCCGCCTGTATCTTCTCCTTGTATTAGAAACTTAAATGTTGAAGTGTTCGCTAAAGTGTAAGTTGGAGTTGGTTGGTCCGGTGTAACGGTTACGAAATTTTGAGGTTCCGGGTTATAATAATTCCGGATTCGTTCAGTTCCTTGGGCGGCTTTCAAGCTTATGTTAAATGAAACAAAAGAAAACGCCACTATCAAGATAACTATTAGAAATTTTTTCAGATTAAACATAAACAGTTGTTCTCCCGATAAAGTTCTACATCACATCAAGTTCTTTCCTGCTCTTTTCTCCTCTACATTCCATGCAAGTTTGCAGTCCATTAGCAAGCTCTGATAATTTAGTTTGCTAATTCAGGTTGCAATAGCAAAAAAGAAGCAATGTGATTTTGTTAGATCGAGTTTTAATTCTCAGTTACATAGCTATATTCTCAATAGAAATGAGCTATTTCGCTGCAATGTCTGCAACAGGCTATGCCGACGCTTACGCACTATTAAATAGGTGAAAGTTAGTTATTTAGTCCAGGTACAGCATTTTTAGTAGTCTGGGAAAGTCATGCCTCCCTTTTTTCATTTTCTCGCTCCTACAAGCTGGAGTATTTTCAGTTGATCTGAGGAGGCCAGTTAGGCTGGTTCACAAATTCTATGTGGTATTTGTTAATAGCAATTGACGCGATTTTTTCTGGGGAAGCAGATGGTGCAATCGGTGCA
The DNA here is from genome assembly GCF_034530915.1 of Nostoc sp. DedQUE09. Classification (NCBI taxonomy): domain Bacteria; kingdom Bacillati; phylum Cyanobacteriota; class Cyanophyceae; order Nostocales; family Nostocaceae; genus Nostoc; species Nostoc sp. DedQUE09. The sequence goes on along the minus strand of NZ_JAVRCE010000047.1, from coordinate 58,110 downwards.
TTTAGGTCAGTTACTGGGGTACCCACATCCTTAAAGAAATTCCCAAAAAATGCAGGAGTAAACAAACATATCAACCGTGTTTCTGTCGTTCCAGTGGTTATCCATGCGTGCTGATGCCCTCTGCCAAGTAAGGCAAAGGTTCCAGGAGTTGCAGTCGTAATTTTGTCATTCATCAGGATTGAAAAATTCCCACCACTTAAGATAGAGTACAACTCATCTTCATTTTTGTGACGGTGGGGTACAATAGCGTTCCCTGCTGGATTTACCACACTGGCGAATGTAAACTTCCCATTAGTCTCTTCATCAGTTGCTAAATACGTATATCTGCCGCCTATTGAATCGTACACTGGGCGATCGCGTGCATCTGGTAGTACTACTAGGTAATTGTGATTCGTTTTGTCCTTATTAAAAGCATAAAAAGGTGCGCGAAAATTAAAACGGTTAAAAAATGGGTAGAAATTAAAAGCATAAAAAGGTGCGCGAAAATCTATTCCGTTTTTGAGAGCGATCTTTTCAATTAAACGCTGATTACCCACTGGCGAAGACCATCCAGAGAAGTTATCTACTGGCACACCCGCTGTTTTTATCAATCTTTCCAGAGGTGTTGGCGACTTAGAAGACCCTTCATTAAAACTATATAACAGGAATTTAGCGGGTTCCGTCCCACTATTTGTAATTGCATATCGTGACTTGGCAGGAATATAGGCAAAAGTTCCAGCGGGCGCATTCACGACATCACCATTCACTTTTAGTCCCAATTCTCCGTCTAAGACCAGAAGCGCTGTAACGTCGCGGTAGTGGAATGCTATTGGAAGCCCACCATCGTGTTTTTCAATTGTAACCTGGTATGCTGAGTAACCGTCTGCTGTATCTTTTCCTTCTGCTAAAAACTTAAACTTACTGTCAAATAAGGAGTAAGTTGGAGTAGGTGTGTTTGATGCAACAGTGATAAAAGGCGAATATTCTGTATGAGAACTATTGCTTTGTTCAGTTGCTTGTCCTTGGGCGGCTTTCAAGCTTACATTGAATGAAACAAAACAAAACGTCCCTATCAAGATAACTATCAGGAATTTTTTCAGATTAAACATGAACAGTTGTTCTCCCGATAAAGTTCTACATCACATCAAGTTCTTTCTTGCTCGTTTGCCTCCTGCTCCTTTCTCCTCTACATTTCATACAAATTTGCAGCCCATTAGCAAGCTCTGATAATTTAGTTTGCTAATTCAGATTGCAATAGCCAAAAGGAAGCAATGTGATTTTGTTAAATCGAGTTTTAATTCTCAGTTACATAGCTATATTCTCAATAGAAATGAGCTATTTCGCCGCAATATCTGCAATAGGTTATACCTACGCTGACGCACTATTAAATAGGTGATTTATACCCCTAATTTTTAGTACTTAACAAAATCGCACTGCTCCCTTCTTCTTTGCTGTAGGAAGCAAAGTCAAAGCGTAAAAAGCACGCCCGACAAAGTTTGAGGTTCCTTATAGAGTCAAAGCAAACATTAAAGAAAAGCTTGATTTTCTTAGATTGTGAAGGCTGGCAGGCGCAAATCTGCTTCCAATGGAGGAGGATTATCTTGGTCAACAAATCCTTGACTTATCTCAATAATTCTACCGTCTGGATCTGCTACCCAAACTGTGCGCCATCCAGGGATATATTCATCAAAGTTAAAAGGCCCTAAAGTAATCTTAGCATCGTCGCCCATTTCAGCTAGTTTAGCATCCACATTATCGACTTTAAAAGCAAGGTGACGCACTGAGGGATACTCAGGCCCATCATTAATTGGAGGGGCTACAGGAAGCTCCTCTTTAGCCTTAAAAAGCTCAAAGTAGAATGGATAATCACTCATCTTGATGAAGACAATCTGACCGCCATCTGGCAGTTTTGCCACCCTAGCCCGCTTAAAACCAAAGTTTTTAGCATAGAAGATTTCGGTGGCGATCGGGTCTTTGCAAGTAAATGCCACTTGAGAAAAAGTTAGCGAAGCCATCTTTTGTTTCTCCGTAGTCTTTGAATTAGTGTTAATACCAATTTTGTTTGAGGCTGCATAGAATATTGTCTTGACTCACCAAAAGTTCTATGCTGTTCCTAATGTGCGACTTGATTTGGAATTGGTATAAAGGTGAGTAAATTTATTCTGTATTCCTTTATTGAAGAAACCTCTTGCATAAATATTTTTTGTCTCACGCAAAGAAGAAGATGAAAAGAAGGACTTTAGCAAGAGATCTAAGGAATACAGTTCTTCTGGTCAATTCAACTTTTGATTTACAAAAGGGCCAAATGGCAGTGTATCGTGGAAGTTTGCCATGTAAGCAATTTTGCCGTCCTTTATCTGAAAATAATTTGAGCCTCTAGCATCTATTGGTACACCGCTAGCATTAGCCGCCTCAATGTGCCATACAACGCTGGCTTCGTCACCTTGAACAACTATATGTAAAGGACGATTTTGAAAACTGGAGTAGCCCTTTTTAAGTCCATCAATTCCTCCTCTTAAGGACTCGACACCTTCGATACGACCTGCAAGTTGTTCATCCATAACAACATTGTCATCGAATAGTGTTAGCCAAGTTTCCCAATCACCAGCGTTTACAGCATCAAAGTATTTGTCAACTACTTCTTTCGTATTCATACAGACCTCTTGCAACAATTTAAAATGGTATAACGATTTACAACAGCAAAAATCTTGGCAGATGCATTCAGGAAGGTTTTTAATTCGCAAACTTCCTGTTTAGTTCCCGATTAAACATTACGATCGAGAAAAGCAGCAACTAGAGAATTTGTTTCCATGAAGCCATTGAATTTAGCAATCTTGCCATCACGGACAACAATAAAATGGACAATTGGCACATCATAAACTCTATTAGTAGCCCTATTAGAGGCTCTTTCATGGTTGAGAGTCATTGCTTTGTCGTCTTGAGCAACAATTTCCTGTAGCTGAAAAAAATTGACCTTTACTGTCTCATCAATAAGAGCGAAATATTCAGCTACTTTATCGCGGCCTTGTCGCTTACCACACCAGGGTACTACTTGTGTGGGTCCGGGTACTTCCCATTCAATATCATCTGTTACCATATCCAGTACACCCTGCATATTGCCCTTGGCAAATTCTGCATACCATGTTTTAACCAACTGGAGAGTTTCTTGCGTTCTGGATGTAGTCGTTTCTGCTGGACTTTGAACCATGAATTTTACCTTTATTAGAAAAACGACCTGCTTTAGGATGGGTAGATATAATCTTGCTGCTGTGCATTGCAACAGGGATATCTGCAAATGTAAATTTCAGAGAGCATCTGAGCATTAACAATGCTCTTAACTCATGTATAAACCGCCGTTAATATTGATAGTTTGGCCAGTAATAAAACCATTGTTTGCAAGCAGTACCGCTACCTCACCAACTTCTTCTAAGGTACCGAAACGACCCACGGGTATTACCTCCTCAGGTTTAACTTTAATATTTTCAATCACCGCATCAGTTTCAATCAGCGCTGGCGCGATCGCATTAACGGTAATTCCTTCTTTCGCTAGAAGGGAAGCGTAAGAATGAGTCAGTCCCAACTGACCTGCTTTAGTTGCAGCATAATGCGGGCCAACAGCTCCACCAGTGAATGCTGCTATTGAGGACACATTAATAATTCGTCCCCATCGAGCGACACGCATACTAGGCAGTATGGCCTGCGTAACTAGGAATGTAGACTTGAGATTCATTGCAATTAACTTATCCAAGTCTTCTTCGTGGATACTATCGAGTGGTACACGATAGCCGCCGCCTGCATTGTTCACTAAGATTTCCACAGGCCCCATTTCTTGCTCAATGCTTTTTAGCATACGGTTGACTTCAGAGGCTTGTGAGACATCGGCAGCTATAGCTAAGGTGCGACCTCCAAATTCTCTAATCACGGCGCAAGTTTCTATTGCCTCTTTCTCCCGCGATCGATAGTTCACGACAACATTTGCACCAGCTGCGGCAAGAGCTTCAGCAATTCCTTTTCCTATACCACGGCTTGCACCTGTGACTAAAGCCAGTTTGCCGCTCAGTTTGCTGGTCTTTTTAGCTTCAACAATTTCTAAAGTTTGTAAAGTTTGCTTTTGCATAAAGCCCTCTGGATTGATCTAAAGTTATGTAACTATCAAATGGACTGACAAGTGGATTTGAGGGTACTTTCAGTTGCTAGCATCTCAAACCACTGTCAGTAGTTTTTTCACATCAGGATGACGATTCAGCTATTAAGTACGCATCGAGGTAAAAGCAACATCAGTATTAAATGGAACAGAATCGTGATAGTTGCTCAAGTAAACAACTTTGTCATTTTTAACTCGGTAATAGTTAGCACCTTTGGTGTTAATATCTACACCATTAGAAGTAGTTGCCTCAACCTCCCAGAGAACGAATGCCTGGTCTCCTTCAACAAGCACTTTCCGGAGGTGCATAATCCATTTTGTGTAGCCCTCTAGCATCTTGTCTGCTAGGATTGCCATCGGTTGAACCCCTTCTTGGCGGCCTGCTAACTGCTCGTCCATTACAAAGTCTTCGGCGAATATGCCCACCCATTTACTTAGGTCTCCTTGGGCAAAGCCATTGTTAAGATATTCGTAGTAGTTCTCAATTACTTTTCTGGTGCTCATTCTTACTTTCCTTGCTTCTTTGTATACAACAGGACTTTTTTGTTTATGTGAGTAAAAAAGCTGAAACTAATTAACGACGCAGTTTTTTGTAGGCTGTGTCAGAGGCGAAAGGAACAGTGTCATGAAAGTTCTGCATATAGACTATTTTCTTGTCTTGAAATCGACAAAAATTGGCACCCACAGCGTGAATTGGAACGCCAGTATCAGTGACGGCATCAATTACCCAAGCAGTACAAACTTCGTCACCTTCAACAATCATGTATGTTGGCTTGATTTCAAACTTGGAATAATGCTTTACCAAGTTTTTTGATAGGGTTCTCATGGACTCAATGCCTTCAAGATGACCCGCTAACTGCTCATCTACTATAATCTTGTCATCTAGTAAAGATAACCAAGTACTCCAGTCGCGTTCGGTACCAGATTTGTAGTAGGTAGTCATTAATTCTCTAATATTAGCCATAACTTCCTTCAAACCTCTTAAAAACAGTATTGTTCAATTGATTGTGTTGCTTTAACTTTTGGGATTTACAACCAAAACCAATTTTTTGTGGATTATGGCTTTGATTGTTTATGTCTACTTAACTTCAGCGAAAGAATGAACAATGTATTTGGTAATAACGGGTTTACCAGTAGTAAGAGACTTTGTTAAAATCCAAGTTTGAGGAATACGAAAAGCCGATGATGTATTATCAGAATACTTACTTGCTTTCCAGACAACTATGACATCAATTTTTGCTGCATCGGAAATTGTAATGTCAAATTTTTCAACTGTATGGTCTTGATCGTAATAAGTTTTACCAACAGCTTCATACCAGCTTCGGAAATCATCATGATTTTGGATTGTACTGTCCGGAAAAATCATTTCTAACAAAGTGTCTGAAACCATTGGCAAAAGTTCTTCTACATCAGCGTGGCGATTTAGCCTGTCATACCAAATTTTGCCGAATTGAATAAGTTCTTCTTGTGCTAGGGTTGTTTTTTGTCCAACACTATGATTGCGCTCTTGCGATTGAATAGCCATATATTGATTGTTCCTTGTTTGATTTTCTGATTTACAAATTACTTGGTTTACTGTTTATCAACTACTTAGCGAAAAAGTAAGTTAATTACTGCCCACACTTGACGCCAATATTTGTGCCGACAATTTCGTTTGTCAGTACCAAATCAATCAAAAATGGCCCATTGTGATCCAATGCTTTTTGGATAGCTGGGGCAATCTGATCTGGTTTCTCTACCCGAATAGCCTGAACCCCTAAAGACCTTGCTAATTCAGCGAAATCGATATTTGGGTTGCACAAGTTAAAAGAAGATGGGTAGTCGTGTTCTGGTATTTCCTGTTCGCCCCAATAGTGCAGAATATTGAGCTTCAGGATTTGATAGCTGTGATTATTACAGATGACAAATTTGGCATCTATATTGTGGTGGGCAGCAGTCCAGAGGGCTTGGATAGTATACATACTGCCGCCATCACCCGTGAACGCAACTACAGTTTTATCTGGATTAGCCAGCTTAATACCGATCGCTCCAGGAATACCAACACCTAGCGAACCGCCTCGTGTTTGGTAATATTGTCCTAGTTTTGTCGGTGGAATATACCGACAAAGTTCGGGAGAATTGGTAATGGCTTCATCGAAAATAATGGCATCTGCTGGCAGATGGGCAGCTAATTCTTCTGCAAAACGAGTCATGTGCAGAGGTACTGAATCTCGAACCGCCTTATCAGCTTCCAATCGAGCCGTCGATTCCCGCTTCTTGTTTTCAGCTATCCGGCTAGCCCTAAAAGAAGCCTCTTGCTTCTGTTTAGGTGTCAAAGTTGACTCAAGAGCGATCGCTAATTTGCTCAGACTAGTTTTCGGATCGCCAAGCAGTCCCAAATCCACCGGAAAATTCTTCGCTATTTCGTAGGTATTCAAGTCAATGTGAATTACTTTCGCTGACGAAGCAAAAACTCCAGACAGTGCCGGAAATACCTCTGGAAAAACGTAAGTTCCAGTAATCAATATCACGTCTGCTTGTGACGTAATCCGACGGCTATCATCCCCAAACATGTGACCTAACAACCCTCCGAATAGAGGATGTGTGGCGCTCATATTTGCTTCCGATGAATCTGCTCCCCAAACTTGTGCGCCGATGAGTTCGGCTACATCTGTCAACTCAGCCTGGGCATCGGAAAAAGCCACACCATCACCCATAATAATTAGGGGATGTTTAGCGGCAGCCAATAAAGTTGCTGCTTTTGCCAGTTGGTCGGGTTCAGGCGCAACCCGTGTCACTGGAAAAGAAGTCGGAACAACCTCTTCACAATTAGGAGCATCAAGGATATCCATCGGTAGGGAGACGAACACCGGCCCCATAGGCGGCGTAGCAGCTATTTTGATAGCTCGGCGCAGCACACGTAACAAAGAAGAAGGATCGACTACCCTAGTTGACCATTTTGTTACAGGCTTGGCCATACTGACCAAATCTGCTGCCATTTGGGCATCCATCGCATCGTAGCAGATACCAGCTTCGCCAGCCAGTACTACTAATGGTGCATGACCACGCATGGCCTGATAAATCATCCCGATGCCATTGCCTAAACCGACTCCGCTATGGAGTTGCACAATAGTAGGCTTTTTGGTGGCGCGGGCATAGCCATCGCCTGCACCGACTGCGATTGTTTCTTGCAATGCAAAGATATACTCAAATTCTGGATAATAGTCTTTTAACGCATCTAGGAACCCCTGCTCAACAGTGCCAGGGTTGCCAAACATGTAATTTATGCCATCTGCCAGAAGTTGTTCGATCATTGCAAACCGACCATTTCTGTTAGCCTTCAAAGGCTTCTCGTTACTCTGTTTGGTCAAACTTACCATCCGTACCGCCTCAGTCCTTTATCCAGAACTTCCACTACCTTTTGACCAGTTGTATAAGAATCTGCGGTAGACCGACCTGTAATAAATGGATAATCGACAATCACGGAGATTTCTTTCCCAAAATTACCGTGATATGCTCCATCTGGGCCGGTGGCATCTTGGAGAATATACTCTAGAGGATAGGGAGGTGGCCCCATGTTAATGTCTGCGCCGACAAATCCGGTGCCATCCTTGTAATCATATTCCTTGCAATGGCCTGTGACGTGCTTACCCCAAATAATGCTCTTGCGGTCTGCTAAGTCACGAGCAAAGGCGAGACAAGTTACACCGTAGCATTCTGCTGCGATCGCCTTACCCTTTTTGTAGAAACTCAGGATCAGGTCGTGAACCCGATGGTTATTTACTAAATCAACAATAGGGCCACTACCACCGACTATTAGTAGAGCATCGTATTGTTCCAAATCCTTCTGCACTTCATCGAGTGCATTGTTATAGGCTTCCATTTCCCGAAGGAATTTTTCAGCACTCCAGTAAGGGCGATCGGGCAACCATTCTGACAGGATGATTGGGTTGTCCAGTCGTGGGTTCTTAGGATCTTCCAAGCGCTTGACTTTTTCCGCCATCTCCTGGGAGACAACTGTCCGACCTAAAGGTGGGTCGATATAAGTAGCGTCCATGCTGGGAGGAAGCGCTACTGGCCTTTTTCCTGTCGGAGTTGCAAAGTCAGCTTGATACCCCGCAGCATCAAAAGTTTCTAAAGGCCCTACCAGTTCTTCACCCCAATAACCATATTCCGATAAAATTATGAGAATTTTTTTCACAAAATTGTCTCCTAGTCATGAATTAGTTTTGAGATAATTAGCTTGCAACTTTTAGTCTTGAAACAGAGGTAGTAGCCCTTCTGTTTGAGAAACGATTAGTGGCAATAGATAATTGCTGGATTTGTTCGGTAATCGCATCAATGAATGGTTCAACCTCGTGTTTTGAGCGACCAGTAACAAGGTCGCCATCCACCACAACACCTGTAGGTGATGTTGTATAAACTGCGCCAGCATTGAGAATATCTGCAAGGACAACCTCGTGGCAGATAACTTGTCGGCCTTTAAGTAACTCAGGTACTGGTGTCAGTATCCAAAGACCGTGGCAAAGTGCGCCTTTAATAATTCTGGGATTTGCCATTGCCTTGGCGTAAAACTGTACAGCTGGTGAAGTGCGAACTTGTTCAGCACTAATTGGCTGACCTGTTGGTGGCTCAAAGTAACGCAGACGCACGCTAGTATAGTTAGCGGTCATAATCACAGCCGCGTAGTCGTTAACATCTACGTTTTGAAAATCAATGTTTACATCTATTGTTCTAGGCGTATTGCCCGTATCTTCATCACTGAAAAAACGAACACTCGGCTGATTCCAGAGCCTAGACATCAGATGTACCGTTGCTTTAAGTTCTGAGAAGCGTTTTTGATATGCTTCAATTTCTTCAGGGATGAACTCACTTTCTAAAAGAATTGCGATTTTTTTCCCACCAAGGGATCTAGGTATCATATTGGTTCAATATTCTTAGGGTCACTAAATTCTTCTTTTGGAATGTATGTGACTTATTCTTAAGCCTTTAGCAATAACTTTAGAGAGGCTAAAACATAAATACAAGGGTGAATGTTTTGCAGAAAGGTTACTTTTTTTATTGGCAGGATTTTATGTAAATTTAAAAAACCTAAAATAAAATCACAATGGTTGATTTTTTGTTAGAAGGTTGTATTGTTTTGGTAATTACGGCTCGACAAATACTCAGAATAACCTTTATACTGGAAGTAATAATTCAGAACTAATAAAATTTAAATACTTAAAAATAATAAGTATACGAAAATAAATAAGCGTATTATATTTTTATCAATTCTGAGTTTTGACTTCTGATTGCGGAATTATGTGTAATCAGAATTTTTCTCCCACTATCAATAATAATTGGCAATTTCTCACAGACTTATCTCGACTAAACTATGAATTCGATCGACCAAGAAATTTATTACAAGCTGGAGCTAATGCGAAAGGCTCTGAGCGAAACTGGTGCAATGGGCGCGCGATTGCGCGGTTCAGATTGGTTCGCTTGGGCTACTGCTGGCGGTTCTAACACTGTACTACTCGCTAGTGAGACTGGAGTAGCAGAAGTTTTAATAACCGCTCAAGATGCCTGGATATTGACTGATGAAATTGAAGCTCAACGCTTACAGGATGAAGAGCTTCCGGGTAGGGATGAGTCGTCAGATTGTCTTTACAAGCTGCACATTAATCCTTGGGCTGATCGGGTTGCCCGCGAGTCTTTTGTCCGTGAGGCGACAAACGGGGGAAAGATTTTGAGTGATATTCCGACTGCCGATGAAAGCCGATTACCTGTGTCACTCATAAATCAGAAGCGGGTGATCCTGCCAACAGAACTTGAGCGTTATCGGCGAGTCGGGCGTTTAGCAAGTGAAGCCATAACCGAAGTACTTTTAAAAGCCCAGCCTACCTGGACAGAGTACCAACTAGCTGGAGCGGGTGCAGAGGCGTTGTGGTCAAGAGGACTACATCCAGCTTTGACGCTAGTAGCTGGAGAAAGGCGCCTGCCCCTATACCGTCATGCCACGCCCAAACAAGAGGCGCTGGGACGTGCAGCAATGCTGGTTTTTTGTGCGCGGGGATACGGTCTGTATGCGAACTTGACGAGATTCGTCTTTTTTGGTTTGGGACAGGCCAATGCAGAGACACGAAATTTCGCATCTCTGCATTCTCATGTCCATAAGATTGAAGCTGAAGCCTTGAACTTGTGTGTTCCTGGTACCCCTCTCAATGAAATTTATGACGCGCTTGGTCAGGCTTATGAGCAACATGGTTATCCCGAAGCAATTCGTCAACATCACCAAGGAGGAACCACTGGCTATCTATCTCGTGAAATCATCGCTAATCCAACCACCAGCGAAAATTTAGTGGAAAACACGGCTGTAGCTTGGAACCCAAGTCTAGCAGGAGCAAAGATTGAAGATACTTTCATCATCCAGAAAGATGGAGGGCTAGAAAATCTGACTTTCGATCCAAAGTGGCCAAGCGTCAAAGTTGAAGGACGCGATCGCCCCTTACCATTAGAAATTGACTAAAATTGAGCCAGCTGCAAAAAGCCATTGCTACCATATCAATGGCTCTTGCGGCTAGTTTGTTCTAATTTTATTGGTGGTAAGTCGCCCGTCCATAAGTTTCAGTCATTGCTTTGAGGCGATCGCTAATCTCTACCGTTAAAGCTACGGACTGATATCGCCAACCCCAACTCCCTACATTTTTGCCCGGAAAATTCATCCTAGCTTCGGTGCTCAATCCCAAAACGTCCTGTAGAGGAATAATCGCCTGATTGGCTACAGAACTGAGTGCCAATCGAATCAAATCCCAGTGGATTCCAGACTCACTTTGACAACCCAAATAACCTAAGACTTGTTCTTTTTCTGGGGGTAACAATTGATTGAACCAGCCAACTGTCGTGTCATTATCATGAGTACCTGTATACACAATACAATTAGACTGATAATTGAACGGTAAAAAACGCTTTTCAGCTTGTGAACCATCGCCAAAAGCAAACTGTAAAATTTTCATGCCGGGAAATTCAAATCTGTCTCGCAGAGCATATACCTCTGGTGAAATTTCTCCCAAATCCTCGGCGATGATTGGCAGATTACCTAACTTCTGTTTGAGTACCTCAAAGAAAGCTTCTCCAGGAGCTTCAATCCACCTACCATTGATAGCAGTTGTTTCGCCCTGCTTTACAGCCCAGTAAGCTTGAAACCCCCGAAAATGATCGATGCGAATCAAGTCTACATAATTAAGCATGGACTCGAAGCGTTGCACCCACCACTTGAAGTTTTCCTGTTGTAGCCGCACCCAGTTATAGACTGGGTTCCCCCAAAGCTGTCCAGTAGCACTGAAGTAATCTGGTGGTGTTCCTGCCATTAGTGCTGGCTCACCTGTGGATTCATCAAGGCAAAAGTTACCGGGATTAGCCCACACGTCAGCGCTATCGTGAGCCACATAAATTGCAATATCTCCTAGTATTTGAATTTTGCGCTGGTTAGCGTAGCGCTTCAGTTGTAACCACTGCGAGAAAAACTCAAACTGTAGATATTTATGGTAAAAAACTTCATCAGCTAATCGTTGTTGCCATTGCTCGATCGCTTCTGGTTTGCGTTGAGCGATCGCCATCTCCCAAGCATTCCAACTAGCGCCCTTATGGGCATCTTTGAGCGCCATAAACAAGGCATAATCATCTAGCCAGTAAGCCTGACTCTGACAAAACTCTTGAAATTCCTGTAGCTGTCTTGATGTTGCATTAGTTTTGAAGTTTTTGCAGGCTTTTTGCAGCATTGGTATCTTTGTTTGGATAACCTGCGAAAAATCTACTCTTTCAGTGGAAAACTTTGGTAAATTTGTGAAATCTTCAACCAGCAAGCCCTTTTTTTGCAGCAGTTCTGGGCTGATTAACAATGGATTTCCGGCGATCGCTGAATAAGAAGCATAAGGAGAATTACTATCTCCGGTAGGCCCCAATGGTAATATCTGCCAAAGCTGTTGCTTACTTTCTACTAAAAAATCAACAAAGCGATAAGCTTCCGATCCAAAGTCACCAATACCAAACTGACTAGGAAAAGAAGTAGGATGTAGCAAAATCCCGCTAGTTCTGGGAAAAGGCATAATAAACCTCTATCTTAAGAAATGGGAATAAAACAATTGATAGAACTGACCAGCAGAGGATTACGAGCCTATTTGAACTATCTCATATCATGTCCGGTAAATGACTTACGATTAAATGCCATAATATCTCCCATCCTCTCTGTCGGCTAATTGTTATCCCTGTGAATTTACTCAACCAATCTGCAACTTTTTGGTATGGCATTCATCAACTCTGCTGAATGGGTTTCATGCAGAACTTGAAGAAGCATAACTTTTTGTTGTACGATATAAGATTAAGATGCATAAAACATAGACGCAAAGGTTAATTTTTCGTAAAAAGTTTGCATTATTTTGCTCTCTTGTTTTGAAATTAAATTTTCACTAAAACATAATTACTATAACCACCAATCTTTTTAATTTTTGCCAAACAAACTAGATTGAGCAATGCATCACTATAAAAATAAGACTGCACTATCTCATAACTCGTTTCTGATTTAGAGAGAATGAAATGTAAATAAAAATCAGTAAAATCAAAAAACTGCAACCTTTTACCAAAATTATAGCCATTGTATTTATATTAAATACTTTATAAAGTATTTCATGTTTATAGGATATTTTAAATTTTTGATGCCCTTTTATTTAGCAGATATAAGTATTTCAACATATAGCTAAAACCTTGATTGATAGTCGAAGTAAACCAAGCAAAAACAGTAAGATTATACCTTATGAAATTTTTAAAGCATCCTTTTAGCTCGACTTTATCCAAGCAAAGCTTTAATGTTAATATCTTTTTTTTGTTAATAAAATGTTCTTCTGAAATCAAATATTTAGTAAGTTGAATTTCCTTGTAAATTTACCCGCGATCTGTTTCTTAAAACAACCACGAAAAAAAGAGGTTTTTCTCTGATGCGGAAATTTTATTTGATGGTTTTCAGCTGTGCACAAATTTTGCTACTGGCTTCTTGCCGTTATACTTCCAATAACGCCACATCTACCTCTGCACAGGCGGTAACGCAGTTCCCAAATAGTACTGTAGGTGCTACCTTATCTCAAGTAATACTGCCGCCAGCATATCTCATTTCACCAATGAAGGTTTTGCAGAGTGATAAATACTCTGAGGGAATTGTCTTAGACGGTCAGGGCAACCTCTACTTCTCTCAAACTAAAGCTGGAACAATCACAGTTATAACTCCTGAAGGCTTCACTAAAATCTGGGCTAAAGTCCCAGGTGCTAACGGTCATAAGATCCTGCCCAATGGCACTCATCTTGTCGCTGCCAAAAACTCGGTATTGCAGCTAGATACTGATGGCAAGTTCCTGAAAGTGATTGCGAAGGAATTTAATGGCAAGCCCTTGGAATATCCCAATGACATTACTATTGATTCACCAGCAGGAAGTTTTTACTTCACTGACTCCGGTAACTCAAACCCCCAGACCTCAAACGGCGCAGTTTACTATGTGGATTCTACAGGAAAAATTAATTTAGTCGTTACCGGATTGGCTTTTGCCAATGGCATTGTCCTCACTCCGGATCGTAAGCGGCTATTTGTTAGCGAGAGCAATAAGAATCAAATCTTGGTCTATGACATACCGTCACCAGGAAAAGTGACTTCGCAGAAAGTGTTTGCTCAACTCCCTGTCAAACAGGGAGAGCAAATCGACAATAAGCCTGACGGTATATCTCTAGATGCGATGGGTAATCTTTACGTAGCTCACTATGGCATGGGTCAAGTGCAGGTTCTCAATCCTGAGGGTAAGCTGATCCGTCGATATTCGACTGGTAATCTCACCACCAGCAACTGCGCTTTTGCAGGCCCAAAGCTCGACCAGCTATTCGTGACTGGCGGTATAAAAACAGAAGACGGTTACGGAGGGATATTCCGCTTGGATATTGGCGTACTTGGATTAGATATCCGCCAAATGGGAACGTTGACGAAATAATGACGGTTTCAGCCGTCGGTTTTGGGACTGGCAATCATAGCCAGTTGCGATCGCCAAAAAGTCCACCCAGAACAAAAGTTTTTGAAACGCAGATTACAAGCTGATTTCGGCTTCTGGTATTTCCAAGCGTAAATCAACGACTGGTAAGGCTTATAGAAAACTTTTCGGTCTACTGAGTGTATATCAGCGATGCCTACGGCAGGCTGCGCCTATGCTCTCATCGAAAATCCCACTGCTTCACTCCGTCAGGCACTTAAGTAAGCCCTCCAAGACATTGACTCCATCAGCTTCGATGCGGAATGGGACTGTATTTCTGCACAACAAGTCGGCTTGCCAGATTTAGATCGCGAGTCTTTATTATTGCCTACCCCAATGGCTTATTCCACCATCAACAGCCGATCCCGTGGACAGACCTGGAAATTAGATTGCGTCAGTACGACTATCTCATGAAACAAGAAGCTATCAACCAGGTCTTCTTACGATGGCTGATGGGATTTCCATTGGAGTAGCTAAGGCAATTACGATACCTGTCACGCTTATGACTTAAGTTGTTCTCCACAACAAGCAGCTGTGGCTTGGAAACGAATTGATTATTTGTGCAGTCTATTGTTTGCTCGGGAGGCATAAGCATGATTAACCTTGTCCACACTCTAGAAACATGCTGGTATCTTTCGCCACCTTGGGGCAAAGAAATTGCACCCCTAAAAGTTTGCCTGCTGGAGAGAGTCTACCTCACCACCATCAAATCATTCGGCTACTGTTGCGGGGTGGAATGGTCAGATCAAGGCTGGAGTTATGAGATTGCCTGTGATAAAAATAATACAACTGTTTTGGGACATGAAATTATTGGCACAGGCGAACTCTTTGCACTGACTTTTGAAAAACCTATTTTCCGACTGGGTGAAACCGTCGCATTCCGATTTCATGGCGACGGGCCCGAGCTTCGGATTATCCAAGGCATTCAACTGATTTGCGATTCTTGGTTTTACTGCATTGAATGGATGTCGCCACGGATATCTTATAAAAGGGATGAAGTGAAAACCTCCAGAGATTCCATCGCACGAGTGACTGACTACGATTTGGAAAAGGTACGAATATGACTAAATACACCTTATACTACCGTGGCAAATCAAAGGAGAGACTGTTTGAATTTCCTAGTGCTAAAAGTAAACGATGGCACGCCCCTTTAATCTAGAAATAAGCGAGAGTACAGAGTATTTGTCCAAAAGCCTCAAAAATGCTCGGACTGCGATCGAGAAAGAACGCTTACAAATGATTTGGTGGCTAAAAACAGGACAAGTTACACAGCATAAGGAATTGAGCCGCATATTGGGTAGAGATACCTCAACCGTCACACGGTGGTTGCAAAAGTATCGACAAGGGGGATTAGCAAAGTTACTAGAGGTCAACGTTGCACCTGGAGCAATGCCAAAAATTCAAGGAGAGGTCTTGTCTCGGCTCAAGGAGAAATTGGAATGTCCACAGGGATTTAGCAGCTATGGACAGATCGTTGAATGGCGCTTAGCAGGAATTTAATATGCAAGTCAAATATAAGACGGTTTACCGTTGGGTACGCTATGAACTCAAGGCAACACTAAAAGTGCCTCGACCAGTAAGTAAGGAACAAGATGAACAGGCAGTGAGCCTGTTTAAAAAAACATTCCCTTTGCCTTACTAGCTCTTGCATTACCTGCTGGGTAATGGTAAGCGATTACGTTACTTATGCCAAGATGAAACTCGAATTGGTCTGAAAACCGAAACAGGGCGAGTGATTACGGCTCGTGGTGTGAAATCAACAGTATCAGTGCAATGGCCACGTGAAGCATTCTGGCTATATGGAGTAGTTGAGCCATTTGCAGGTTGGCAGTTTTATCAGGAGTACGATCATCTCAATGGTGAGACTTTTCAGAAGTTTTTAGATGCCCTCTCATTAGAACTGGGCAAGGATATAGCATTGATTCAAATGGATCGGGCTTCTGCCCATCAAGCGTTAGCATTAATCTGGCCTGATAATCTTATCCCAATATTTCAGCCTGCTCATAGCCCTCAACTCAATCCTATTGAACGATTGTAGCAGCATATTAAACGTCAATGGAAAGGTGAAAATTTTTCTTCTTTGCAGCAGCTGCGTCAGCGGGTTCAATTGGAATTGGCTCAAATGTCTTCTGAATTTATCTCCTCTTTGACAAGTTATGATTTCATCCTGGAAGCTCTATTTTATGAAGCTTTATTCTGTGCAGCTTCTTAGAGAATTGGTATTAGTGTCACAGTGGTGTTTATGATGTTGGCTTATTCGTCTCAAAAAAGTATTTCACGGACGAGCTTCGCTTTTTCTACCTTCAAAAACTTTTTGAGCAAACGTACATCATCAGACCTGCTTTATTTTCAAGGCAGGTCTAGTATTTAGGTAACGCAAGTAAGAATTAAATAAGTTTGAGATTCAAGCACAGCCAACTTCCTACCCAGAAAGCATTGCAACAATCTCTTGATGCCCACTTTTCTTGGCAATATCTAAAGGAGTGTCTCCGTTCTTACTTTTGATATCTAAGCGAGCACCTGCGTTTAACAGGAGCCTGACTCCTTCAATATTGTTCTGCCAAACTGCATCGTGTAGGGCAGTATATCCGTTATAAGGACCCTGAACATCTATATTAATCCCATATTCAATCAGAATTTTCATGACCTCTGGATGTCTCAAATAGGCAGAGGCATGGAGTGCAGTAGCCTTCATATTTGAGTCAACCGCGTGAATATCGGCACCAGCGTCAAGGAGTAGTTTCACCATTTCTGATTGACCGTTAGCAGAACTGACAAGCAAGAGGCTATTTCCATTACTGTCTGTTTGGTTAACGTTTACGCCAGTTTCAATTAATTTTTTAGCGTCTTTAAAGTTATTATTAATTACCGCAGCAACTAATTTCATACTCATATTTGTAGGATAAAAAACTTAAAAACTATTTATAAAGCAATGTAAATGGTAGTAATATGTGATGTATAATGACGAACTAATTGACATATATACATTCTTAAAATACGCTTTATATAAAATAAAAGTATTTATATTTACCTCAATTTTTATTTTTATAAACTTTAGATAGCAAACTGTAACCTATTGATATAAAAAATCAATAGCGAGTTTTTCCAGTAGCAATGGTCAATTTTTATTTTGCAAGTTTCTATTCTTTTAGCCATGCTTGATATTGCTGCTAGAGCGATTGGAAAACCTCCTTAAGCGTGCTTGTACTACTTCTTTTTTCTCCAAATTGATAAAGTTGATTAAGCTTTCAGCTTTTTCTTGAGTTGAACTTTCTAATTTCAGCAAAGGCATTTCCAACCAGCAGCTTCGGCAGAACCAGTATACTTGATTATTACTAATGTGTTGTAGAAGCCGATGGGAGCAGAAAGGACAATTTTTCATATGATATGCTGGTTGAGAGTTGACTTTTTACTGCTGATTGCTCTCAAGCTTTGATTAGTTAGGAAGTGCATTTGACGATCAATAAATTTATTGCAGAGTTTGCGAAAGGATTAAGATTAAAGATTCAAGATTCAAGGAAAAATCAGTCTCTTTAACCGTTTTTTATTCTCCTGTTCCTAACTGTTGCAAAAGATAATTTTGCAAGAGGCTAATAACCCAATGGGGCATTGCTGAATTCAAGTATGAAATTCAAAAGTTCAGTATTTTCAACTATTCCATTTGTGTCTTAGCAAGAAATTAAATTCATACTCAAAATCAGCAACGTCTCAGCACGAGCAATTACTCCCTTGCTGCTACTACCGTTATTATCAAATCACATCAAACCATCCCGCTGATAATTTATTGCCTTTTGTACCTGAGGATAGTTATTTGCTCGGTAGTAGCTCGTAGTTACCTTCCGTAGCCATTCATATGCCGATAGGGCCTCGGAGTGCTCCGATTTGAGTACAGAATTGTCACCTGATGGGTAGATTCTGGTGTCAGGAAGAGGAAATCCCAAACCATGTTTGCATCTTTAATGATTTCAATTTCAACACGATTCGCAAGTTGAAACTAAGGTTATGTGTATCAAACCATTGTCTATTTTTGCAACCGAACCATTTTCGCTTTTTAACATAAGTACTTCATTAGCAACAGTACTCTTATTAAAAATTGCAGCAATTTCTTGGATACAGGCTTGCAACCGTTGAGCTTCTGCAAAAGTTACAGTTGTAGGTTCCTGGTTGATTAATTCGCTTGAGTTTGCCTTTTGTGGGACTCTTTGCCAACATGGGATGCTCTTACTCCGATGCGATCTCCGCCATGTTTGCGGGGTTGTATTGTGGAGGCGGAGAAATTGGCGACCGAAATGGCGTCTATCTAGATAGCCCACAGCTTCAGCAATCTGCTCTACCGATTGGTCTGTTTCGATAAGCAGACGGCGTGCCTCTACCATCCGACGCTCAACAATCCAACAGAGTACGGTTTTTCCAGTCTCTCGCCGTACAAGATCGGTAAGGTAGGCAGGGGATCGACTGACCGCCTCAGCCACCTCTCTAAGACTAATTGAATTATGATAATTTGTCTCAATAAAACGAAAAACATGGCTTAACAAAGGTTGGGACTGAAGCAAGAACTTTTCAAAACTTGTAAGTATCGCCGTATTAATAGCGATGTTAACGTTATAAGAGTCAATGCCATTTAATAAGTAATTAGAGTCCATCACTTTAGCCTCATTTATTGTATTAAATACACTTGGGTTTCATGTCAGATGACCTGAACTAGAGTAGAGTTTAAACGTTTCTCATGTTATGTCAAGTTTCAGTTAGTCTCCAAAAAATAATTCATTGAATGTTATATTTTTCCCTCATTCATTTATGAATTTTCACTGATAACTAATTTGGTGAACGCCTGATCCAATAGAGCAATTCCTCAGACGCATAAACGTCGCGATAAAAGCTAAGTTGCTCGCATTTTAAGTAGCACGCACCTCGATGTCCACGTCGAAGCAAAGTTTCGTTTCCCTTGGCAATAACTTCGTTCGTTTCATCATCGAAACAGTTCCATTCAGAGTAGATAACTTCACCATTGAACATAATAATTGGCCAAGCTATTGTTACACTTGGTTGAGCAAGAATTGCCCAACGATTTACTTCTCTATCTGTTGCTGCGGTTCTACCATAAAAAGGTCCATCAGCACAGAAATATACAAGATTATTGGCATACTCACCTGCTAAAATATCTCCCCGTCCTTGTCGTAGTGCTTCACAGTGTGTTGGCCACCAATGTTTATTTTCCTGTTCTACTTGCTCTAAGCTGTATTCTAGACTTGTTTCAGGTAAAGTATCATTACGTAGAGAAAGATACATCTCTGCGTTTCTGAGTAGTTTTACTGCTAGTTCATTAGAAACTAGCTCCGGCTTGGAGTAATCTACTAACAGATCATTGTAATAGTTAGTTCGCTTCGTCATTTTAAGCCTCTACAATCTGCAACCAATTTTTTTTGTGCATGCGCTTAATCATAAATGCCTATAATTCTTGTTTTATGAAAGCTTGACCAACCCAGTTTTCTGTGTAATCAGTATTAGCGTGGGGTAGTTTTCATAGAGCTAGTTGTCAAACTGACGACTGAGCGAGACGTTAAAGAGTAGAAAGCGAATACCTGTGTCACTTTATTGTGCGTCATCTAATTTTTTAGATGCCGTTAATACTAAATCCATGTGGAACAAGGCTTGAAACTGAAAAATCATGAGAAAATTCACCAGGTTGAAAGGACTGGTAATCAAAAATTAAACATGGATAAACAAATTTTATAGAAAGTTTTAACTGTTTTTACAGAAGCGCTATTATAATGTTTATTCTTAGACATAATATGCTGTTAAAAAACATATTAAGTTTCTGCTAAGGGTATGCTCCTTACTAAAAAGGAATCGGAAAGCAAAACTTTTGTTGTCCAGAATATGTATATATAGCAACCAGCGAAATTAGAGGGGAAACCCCCCGTGCATGAATCGGGGGATATAACCGAGTAAGTAAGTGTTAGGAGGCCTTGAGAGTGAGTAACTCTCTCAAAGGCTTTGCGTATAATTATCCATTTCAACATTGGTTTTAGCCAGTTAAGATAGAAAACTTAAGCGGAAAAGTTTGTGTTTTTCAAGTGGATTTTAGGCAAAGTTCCAACTGAAACGGTTTTTAGCCAACAGTAAATGTAAATAACAGGTTTTACTAACTTTGCTAAAATTTGCATCTTGTACCATTCTCAAGCAATCAGTTATTTAGGTAATTTGCACAGCTATAATGTCTAAATTTTTTGTTAGTAGGGTTGAACATTACTAACTCTTCTAAAAAACAGAAATGTTTCCTTACGTCCATTACGAGCGATCGCGTGTAAACAGCTTTTATTACTCTCATGAGAGTATAATCAATGTACTGTCCGCTTAACTCATCAGGGGTATTTGATTGGGTTTAAGAACGGCTACCTCCACTATCACCGTGGTAGATGAGTACATCAAACAGCGCTAATTAATTTTGTGGCCAGTTGAGGGTTTAAATTTAAACTCACAGAGAAGTCGGAGACACTGCCCGTAAGTCTCTGTCGTAGGGAAGGGTACGGTGGGGATAGAAAGTAAGCCCAAGGGGACGCACAGTCTTACCAAATTTAATTCGTTAAGAACTTATGCAAAGCTACACTAAGATGTTATCCTTTGCCAAACTAGTTTTTACAGATGTACGTTTTTGAAAAATAAAATCGCGCTAGTGCTCACTTATCAAGCTTTTTAGGCTCAATAGTACATTTGTATGTGCAACTTTAAATTTGAAGGGAAGAATGTCACAGGAAAAAAGAACTTATCTTTATCTTAAGTTTCTTATCTTGAGTTGCAAAAGTTTTGTAAAGTTAGGAAACTTAACTGCAACAGGCATCAGTCAACTAACCACATAAATGAAGGTGCGTAAGATGAGTAATTAGCAATGCTGCGAAACTTTAGATTCGTATACATTGCCTCTGGACAAACTCCTTCGGTTGCAGATTGAGTCTGCTACCGAACGGTTTTGACTACCAGCAAGGCACTTTGGCAGGATACGAGATGCAGGAGTATTTACTTCTAATTCTCCCACCACTAAGTGGAGTTCCTCTATGACGGAGGTTTGCAATAGGGAAGACAGATGACAACGCCCATGCATTGCTTCTTTCACCAGCATTGCAACTAAAGGGCAGTTTGGACTTTGTTTGACACTATCCGATTGAAATAAGCGTTGCTTCTAATTAAATGTGCAGGATGGTAGTGAAACACATCCTGTCTGCAATTGATTTGTTACTCATAGAATAAAAGCTTCCTGTTAGTTTCCCTAAACCTTATACACGAATGAAGCCGTTTGTCAATCAGGTTTCTGTCAATACATAAGTCCTAAGGGTATGGGATTTTCTCGCCATTTTAGTCATCTTTAACTACCTTTTTGCTTGCAAACGTCTAGTGAAACTCATAATTTGGATATTGCCTTTGTCAAAGAAAGTCAGCAAATTAACCGAAGACGTAAAAATGCAATATGCATTTGGTATTTCGGTAGGTGCGATGGCGTAACCGCCCGCCGTAGGCGATCGCATTCCTCTAGCATTCTAATACCACAAGCTGTAACACAGTTCAATTTACTTACTTGACTGGCAATTGTTTGGAATTGTCGCTTAATAACGCCTAAAATAGCTCAAACCATTGTACTGTCTACATTTTAACCATTTGGCGAAATGCTTGCTGTGCTGGATTTCATGGGTTATTTAGCTTATTTAGCAACAACTCTGTTATTGCCACGAGTGACTTGCCCAAATTTTGTAGCAAATGTAAGTTAGGAAACGAACTATGCGTAATGACTTGTTAATTAATACTGAATCAGCATGTTTCGTGCCTGACGAAACAGCGATCAAGACTGCTAATTACACTCAAAGGCATCGATCCACTTCTGCAAAAGGTGGCGATCGCTCCGTCTCAAAGATGAGTGATGCAGAGAGGATAGCTCAAACTCAGAAGCTTTTAGATAGAGCGATCGCCTATGCTTGGCACACAGTCAAGAGCGATCGCAGACCACCAAAATTGACCCATACACGTTGGGTATGGCAAATGGCAGGTGCATACCATTCAAGCCGCCACACCTCACGACTGATGGAAAAAGCCGCTCAACGCTTCGCTGCATCTGGTCGCACCAGGTTAGCAGACTGGGCTACACAGAAAGCGAAAGAAGAGGCTGGTCATGATCGACTCGCCCTGCTCGATATTCAATCAATGGGATATGAAGCTGAGGCTGTAGTGCAGGCGCTTGTTCCATCGGCTGCAACGGCTGTGGTAGATTATTTCACCCAAAGTGTACATGCGATCGATCCAATTAATTGCGTTGGCTATTGCTATGCCAGCGAACGCCTAGGAACATTTCAAGGAGAGGAGTACATCCAGAGTGTAGAGGCTTTGCTACCATCAGGTACTCATGCCACACGCTGGCTGCGGGTACACAGTGGTCTTAGTGCTGAAGTGAAGCATGTAAAAGAGATAGTGGAGGTTGTTGCAGAACTTACTCCTCAAGAGTCTATTCCCGTAGCGAGAGCTTGTTATGAAACCGCCTTGTTACGCTTTACTCCACCTAAGGAGAGATATATATCAGACGAGGAACTTCAAAAGGTATTGAAACCAATGGAGTTAAATACTTGCCCACAAGTGTGAACTGATCTTCAGAAGCTAAAGAAATAACCTGGTAAGCAACAAGAGCTTTTCTCAGACATCCATAACTGTACTGTTCAAACTACAAGGAGAAAAAGGATGCTATCGCAGATTTTGGATTTTGGATTTTCGATTTTAGTATCGCTAGGGTCAGGTCTTGCTAATGAAGCTGTTTTTTCACAGATATTTCCAAATGGAATGAAGGCTACAACTATCGAACAGCAGTTTTTAAGGCAAGATATCACCAGTAACCTAATTGAGACTAGTTTCGATGTACTAAATAATATTGAACTTGATGATTTGGAAAGTATCATGCTTACTGAATGCACGCGAGGATTGCGAAGCGAGCTACCCGGCGGTATTTAATAAACTAATTCTTTTATCACTTTGGGGTGAAACCTTAATTTTTCGTTAGCTGAATTAGAAATTTCTGGATGCGCTGGGCTTTTTCAATCAACTGCCCCCAGCGCTTTTAGTGTAACAATGGTCGCTTCTGTTAAACTTTTAACCCCCATGATGTTCATGCGCGCATAAAGTTTTTCAGCTTTCAAGATTTTTAAGCACTGACCTGTTCTGACATCCCAAAGTCTAATTGTTTCATCTTCGCTGCTGCTAGCCAAAGTTTGATTATCACAACAAAAAGCGACTGACCAGATCCAAGCTGTATGTCCTTGAAAGATTTTGAGGCACTCACTGGTGTTTACATCCCACAACTTGATTGTGTGATCAGGACCACTGCTGATTAAGGTCTGGTTGTCTGGACTAAAGGCAAATGATTGTAACCAACTTGTATGTAATTGCCAAATTCTGAGGCATTCACCATTGCTGACACTCCATAACCTTAATGTTCCATCTTGACTAGCACTTGCCAGCATATTACCATCCCAACAAAAGGCAACTGCGTAAATCCAACTCGTATGGCCTTCTAAGGTTCTTTTGCACTCACCGGTTTTGACATCCCACAACTTCACTGTCTGATCCCAAGCACCACTAGCTAGTATTGTTCCTTGAGGGTTGAAGGCAACTGACCACACAGCAGCACAATGTCCTTGGAAAGTTCTCAAAGCTTGACCTGTATGGACATCCCATAATCTTATTGTTTGGTCATCACTGCTACTCGCCAGCATCTGACCCTCTGCATTGAAGGTAACTGATCGAACCGCGGCAACATGTCCCCGCAGAGTTTTCAAAGCTTGACCTGTATAGACATCCCATAGTTTAACAGTTTTGTCTCCACTCCCACTTGCCAAGATATTGCCTTGTGGTTTGAAACCTACTGAGTATATCGAATTAGTGTGTCCGTGGAATGTTTTTAAGGCTTGACCAGTACTTATATCCCACAATCTCACTGTCTGGTCATGACTGCCGCTTGCTAACGTCTCCCCATCTGGACTGAACGTGATCGAGAGTACCTCATTGGTATATCCCCGGAAAGTTTTGAGGCATTGGCTGTTGCTAACGCTCCATAATCTAGCCGTCTGGTCGCGGCTGCCACTAGCTAAGATATCACCCTGTGGGTTAAAGGCGACTGAAAATACCCAATTTGTATGCCCTTGGTAGATTCTGAGGCATTCACCAGTACTTGTATCCCACAATCTCACTGTCTGGTCATGACTGCCGCTTGCTAGGCTATCACCCTGTGGGCTGAAGGTGACTGAAAATACACTATTGGAGTGTCCCTGGTAGATTCTAAGGCATTCACCAGTACTTACATCCCACAATCTCACTGTCTGGTCATCGCTGCCACTTACTAGCATCGTACCCTGAGAATTAAGGGATATTGACCGTATCCCATCACTATGTCCTTGGTAGATTCTGAGGCATTCACCAGTACTTATATCCCACAATCTCGCTGTCTGGTCATCGCTGCCACTCATCAGTGTCCGTCCAGATGGACTAAAGACAACTGATAGTACCCAATTTGTATGTCCCTCTAAAACTCTAAAGCATTCGCCGATGTGGACATACCATAATCTTATTGTCTGGTCATCGCTGCCACTTGCTAATACCTCACCATCGGGACTAAAAACAACTGACCAAACCTCATTATTATGCTCGTGTAAAGTTTGAAGGCATTGACCCGTAATTATATCCCACAACTTCACGGTATAGTCAGTACTACTGCTCGCAAGGATATTCCCATCAGGACTGAACGCAAGCGATACAACCCAGTTAGTATGTCCCTTACAAATAAAAATTTGTTTCCAATCTGAGACTTGGTACAAGTGAATCTCGCCATTGGCATCACCCAAAGCCAAAAGTTTGCCATCAGGGCTAAAGGCTACTGACATAACACCGCCGAAGGTTTCAGCAAAAACAGACCTATTAAAATTGGCGTTTTGAAAATTTACATCGTGCAATTTCAAACACCGCAGGTCTGCTTGCCAAATACTCAGATCAGAAAAATCATAGCCACTGAGATCGGTTTCCAGATAACAAAGCAGATTGAGAATATTTCCAGCTGTATAACTTTGTTCTAGCGGTGATGTCTCTCGTGAACTTGCTATAATTTGGCTTAGTTGATTCTCCAGGTTTCTTTTGCTTCTCAAGACAGTGAGCAACCCATCTATAACTGGCTTAAGAATGAGACGAATTTGAGTCTCCCTTACGTAGTCTTTCGCCGTCGCCTTCATCAAAGCATGACACCTGAACAAATCAAGATTCTGAGTTTCAATCTCCTTACAAACTATCTCTATCAATCGCTGAGTCACATACTCCATGACTACAGGTTGCAGCGTGAAGAGTGCTGTCCTTTTCTCAACCAACGATCGCCTGACCAGAGACTCCAGAGCCTCTAGTAAGTTTTGTGGTGGAATTGGTGATACAATATCTTCTCGTATTTCTGATAGCGAAACTGGCTCACGATTGATTGCTAGCCAGTAAATTATATCCTTCTCTAAATTTGCCAAGCGCGAAAACTGCTGTTCTAGCAGATCGCGAATGCTGCCAAAAACAGCCGTGTAATGTTGCAGAAATTCAGCAACATTACCATCAAAAACATCTTGTATGGTTGTCGCCACTATCTTCAAAGCTAGGGCATTGCCTGCATAACGCTCGACTACTGCTGGTAATTCTGACTCTGAAGCAGAAAAACCCTTGGCTTCAAAAATTTTCTGTCCTGCTACTATCTCTAAACCACTGAGTTGTAATGAGCGAACAGACAGTGTTTCCCCTCCGAGTGAAGCTATATCTTTTGGTTTTTCACGAGAAGTCAACACCAAGGAGCTTTGATGCATAACTTGTCCCAATCGTTTTATAAGTGAGCCATAATCTTCATAGCCTTCTCGATAGCATCCAGCATAAGCGCCTGTTTGCAAAATAGTCTCTACATTATCTAATACGATCAGACAGCGCTGTTGTTTCAAATATTCAATTAGCTGTGATATTCTGCCATCTACACTTTTTGGTAAGTCAGTTTCTAATATCTGCTCGTTAGAGAAAAATTGAATTAAATTTGCCAGCAGATCAAAAAGTGGAGGAGCATTGTAGAGCGATCGCCAGATAACGTACTCAAACCATCCTTGAACCTTTTGTGATAATTTGGCAGCAAGAGAAGTTTTACCAATTCCTCCCATTCCCAACAGCGCCACTACTCGACAGCGTTCCTGAATCAGCCATTGCTCTAGTAAAGTCAGTTCATTTATGCGTCCATAGAAAACAGATACATCCACCATCTCCCCCCAATCAACGCGCTTGGGGTTATTCAAGTTTTCCTGCCCTTTTAAATTAGAGTCTGGACTTATATAATCGCTTACATCCAATTCTAAATTAAACATCATAAACAAACGAACAAGTGTCCGTTTGTCAACCCCGGTTTCACGAGTAAGTATCTTTCTGAAAGTGACAGGAGTGATCCCAGCTTGTTCGCTTAATTCTTCTAAGGTAGATTTGGAGCCATTGTTTTTCCTAAATTCCCACTCAAGTTTGGCATCCTGAAGCTTTTGCCAGCCTTCACGAGTCAGTATAAGCCCACGATTGCGTTTGGGTTTCTCCGGTTTCATAATTTATTAGGGAGAATTGTATTTGGAGTAATAGGCTCCTACCACTGGCGTTTACAAAGGGAATCCTCAGTAAATCAGAGTTGTTGCAAAAAAACCTAAATAATCGATAAAACCCTGTCAGAGCAACTATTTCAAAAATCTAATTTTAGATAGTTAAAACGAAAATAGTACAAGAGCCTGAGGAACTTTAGACGTTATTAAGCAACAATTATATTATTAGCAAACTAAGAGTTGATTTGTAAATTTACACCCACAAGCCATGATTATATTGATAAATATCTCTTGAATTGAGGTACCAAGTATTTACTCTAATGTAAGGAAATTAAAATTTGCTGTTTTTAACTTTTGTTTCCTTTTGATTAGTCATTAGTTTACTATATAATAGTAATTGGAAAGTCATTAAAAGTCAATGACAATGGCTAGAAAAAATGCTGCTAATTTAACAATTCAATTTTCGCTAGAGGAGAAAATAATTTTGGAGGAATATTGTGAGAAAATGCAGCGGACAAAGAGCGATGTAATTCGAGAGATGGTACGCACGCTTAAAAAATACTTAGACAGTAGCCAAAGTCTTTAGCAACTTGGGAAACCCATACATAGAAAATAAGCTGTTGTGCATCTAATTTTCCAGAACGAAGTCCCCAAATCTCCAAAATAGGGATCGAAATCTTCAATTTATGGAAGCAAGTTAAATACGCAATAGCTTATAGCTTTTTAAACCTCTGTAATTTCCTATATGCAACGAATAAATTCAAAGCCGTCTTTTAACCCCAGGCTAAACACAAAGTGAAACGGAGTCAAGCCGAGGAAAAAGTCAATTCTCAATTGCTCCCAAAACTTTCAAAGAAACAATAGTTGCTTGGGTTAAACCTGTAACGCCAGTAATGTTCATTTCCTCGTAAGGCTTTTCGTTTCTTAAAGTTTTTAGGCATTCACCCGTCAAAACATCCCATAATTTAACAGTTTCATCTTCGCTGCCACTTACCAGGGTTTGACTATCTGGACTAAAGGCAACTGACCTTATCCAGTGAGTATGACCATGCAAAGTTTTGATACATTGACCGGATTGGACATCCCACAACCTTACGGTTTGATCTACACTTCCACTAGCCAGAAGTTTACCTTCAGGACTAAAAGCAACGGACAATACCCAGCTTGTGTGTCCTAACAAAGTTTTGAGACATTCACCTGTGCTAACATCCCAAAGCTTCACTGTTTGATCTTTACTGCTACTGGCTAAGGTCTTACCTTCAGGACTGAAAGCGACGGACAATACCCAACTTGTATGTCCCGACAAAATTTTGAGACATTCACTTGTGCGAATATCCCAGAGCTTGACTGTTTGATCATCACTGCCACTGGCCAGGATATTACCTTCAGGACTGAAAGCAACCGACCATACCCCATGACTATGTTCCAAAATATTCAAAACTTGACCAGTGTTAACGTCCCACAGCCTTACAGTTTTGTCATCACTGCCACTGGCGAGAATTTTACCTCCAGGAGCAAAAGCAACTGACTTTACCCAGCCAGTATGTCCCTGTAAGATGTTGCAACATTGGCAGGTGCTGCTATCCCACAGCCTCACAAGTTGATCGTAACTGCCACTTGCTAATATATTACCTTGAGGACTAAAGGCAACGGTTCTGACTCGATTAGGTTGTCCTTGTAAAGTTTTGTAGCACTTCCCATCCGCGACATCCCAGAGCTTTACAGTTTGGTCATTATTGCTGCTAATTATGGTCTGCCCACCAGGAGCAAAGGCAACAGACCACACCCCATTATTGTAGCCCTGCAAGTTTCTTAAGGCTTGACCAGTGCTAACATCCCAAAACCTCACAGTTTGGTCATCACTACCACTGACCAAAGTTTGACCATCTGGACTAAAAACAACAGAACAGACCAAACTTGTGTGACCCTGCAATGTTTTAACGCATTCTCCTGTGCGGAAATTCCATAGCTTCACAGTTTGGTCATCACTGCCACTAGCCAGAATATTACCATTAGGAGCAAAAGCGACTGACCTAACCCTGTCACTATGTCCTTGGAAAGCTCTTAGGCACTTCCCATCTGAGATACTCCAGAGTTTCACAGTTTGGTCATCACCACCACTAACCAAGGTTTGACCATCCAGATTGAAAGCAATTGAGGAAACCGAACTAGTGTGTCCCTGCAAAGTTTTGAGGCATTCTCCTGTGCGGAAATTCCATAGCTTTACGGTTTTATCACTACTAGCACTGGCAAGAATTTTACCTTTAGGACTAAAAACTACAGATAATACTGAATCAGTATGCCCCTGTAATATTTTGTAACACTTGCTATCCGAAATATTCCACAAACGCACTGCCCGATCATCGCTGCCAGAAGCTAGAATTTCACCTTGAGGACTGAAGGCAACAGATCGTACCCGCTCAGGATGTTCTGTTAAAGTTTTCAGGCATTCACCTGTGTTGACATCCCACAATTTCACATTCTGGTCAGTACCTCCACTGCAAAGAGTGCTACCATTCGGACTGAAAGCGATCGCTTGAACCCAATCAATATGTCCTAGACAGGTCGAAAGTTGTTCGCCCTCACCAAAGTCTCGCCACAAGCAAATTTTGCCATTTGCGTCACTCGCTGCTAAAATTTTTCCATTGGGGCTGAATGCTACCGCAGAAATTTTGCTAAAATTTTCAGTAAAAACCGATTTAGATAAATTGGCATTTTGGAAGTTGACTTGAGGTAAACTTACACCCCGCATATCTACTTGCCAAACGCTTAGGTTAGAAAAATCATATCCTCTTAAATCTGTCTTTAACTGACAAAGCAAGTTGAGAATATTTCCGCTTGTATATCCAGGTTCCAGTGATGATTCTCTTTGTAGCTTGACTAATATTTCATTTAAATGATTTTCTAGCCTTCTTGGAATTTTAAAAATAGTAAAAAGTTCATCAATAACTGGCTTAATAATTAAGCGTATTTGAGTTTCTCTAGTGTAGTGTTTGGACTGAGCTTTACTCAAAGCATAATATTTAAGAAGCACAATTTCTTTAGTTACAATCTCTTGATAAGTTTGCTGAATTAATTTGCTAGTGACATACTCCATTACCATAGAGTGTAATGTGAAGAGTAAACCAGTTTTTTCACTTAGTGTTGACTGAAATTTGTCGATGAGGCTTCGCCTGATCAAAGATTCTAGAGCTTCTAGTAACTTGTGTGGGATTATTAATGAAGTTAAATCTTCTTGCAAATTGCAGAGTGAAATTGACTCCCGATTAATTGCCAGCCAATACATAATCACACGTTCTAAATTAGATAAACGCTCAAACTGTTGCTCTAAAACAGTACAAATATCACCAAAAACAGATGTTTTTTGGTTCAAAAACTCAGAAATATCACCATTGAAAACATCTTGAATAGTCGTTGCAACTATCTTCAAAGCCAATGGATTACCAGAATAAAGCTCAATCAGTGTTTTATTTTGGGACTCTGCTCCAAGCAAACCTTTCAGGTGAAAAATTTTTTTTACTTCTTCCTCATTCAGACCTTTCACTTGTAATGAACGAACAGGTAGTGCTTGTCCTTCCTGTGACGCCACGTCTTTGGGTTTTTCGCGTGAAGTCAGCACTAAGGAACTTTGATGCATAACTTGCCCCAATCTTTTGATCAGTAAGCCATAATCTTCATAGCCTTCTCGATAGCATCCAGCACAAGCGCCTGGTTGCAAAATAGTCTCAACATTATCTAATACGATTAGACAGCGCTGTTGTTGCAAATATTCAATTAGTTGTGATATTCTGCCATCTACACTTTTTGGTAAGTCAGTTTCTAAAACCTGCTCGTTAGAGAAAAATTGAATTAAATTTGCCAGCAGCTCAAAAAGGGGGGGAGCATTGTAGAGCGATCGCCAGACAACGTACTCAAAACATCCTTGAACCTTTTGCGCTAATTTGGCAGCCAGAGAGGTTTTACCAATTCCTCCCATTCCCAACAGCGCCACTACTCGACAGCGTTCCTGGATCAACCATTGCTCTAGTAGAGTCAGTTCATCTGTGCGTCCATAGAAAACAGATACATCCACCATCTCTCCCCAATCAACGCGCTTTCGAGACTCCAAAACTGAAAGTCTCGCTAAATCAGGATTTAACTTAAAATAGTCTTGGGGATTTAGCTCTAAGTTAAACGCCATGAATAAATAAACTAGCGTTCGTTTGTCAACCCCTTCTTGGTTAATAAGTATCTTTGCGACTGTATTTGAAGTTAATCCAGCGCGTTCACTTATTTCTTCTAGAGTGTACTTGGAACCAAATTTTTCTCGAAGTTCCCCTTCAAGTTTTGCCTGCTGAAGTTTTTGCCAGCCTTCAGGAGTAAGTATAACGCCACGATTCCGTTTTGGCTTGTGCCGATTCATAAATTATGAATACCTATTTTTTACAGCAAAAGTTCATGACAAGCTTTTCAAAAGAGGTGATCTCCATTGTTGCTTTTGGCTTAAAGCCTAGCCATATATGTAACCAGGACTAATAATATCTAAAAAATGGGACGCAATGCTTATTAGCCAAGCATGTCCCTTTTGGACTGGTACCCATTAAAAACGATCACGTATACGACTTGCTGGGGAGCGAGTAAAGGAAGACCTTATGAAGATTTATCAGAAGCTCTTTAGGCATTTATGCAAGTTCCAAAATACATTTATGATTTTGCTGAATTTGTAGCGTCGTTTTTTTACCCATTCTTTTAACCAGACTTTAAGAGAACTTTTGCAAAAGTGTTTTGTGGGATCATTAAGGATTTAGTAATTTGCAATTAAGATGTTAGGAGCAGTGAAATGCCAAATAATCGATTTATTTTGTTTATATTTTTGTCAAGTTTTGCACTTGTATAGATGACTTTGAAATCCTTATCAGTTTTTGTTAGGAAATAAGGTGCGTTTCCCCTGGCAATGGAGCTTATTCTGTCTACGTTTTAGTTTTCATATCGTCCACTTAGGGTTTTAACCCAAATTTAACTTGAATTTAAGTCATCAGTAAATAAACGTTAAACCATAGCATTCAAACTAAAGCACAATCAGGAAGACTAAATATATAAGCTTGTTTTCTCAAATGAAAACAATATTTGTATTAGCTGCCTTTTCTTAGCAATAAAGCTCATTTTAAATATCTTTGCTCTTCAAGTAGCTATTACTTAAAGCAAGGATTACTAGGTAGTGCCTCGCAATGAATTTTAAAACAGAGATTGTATGAATAAAAACAAAAGAGAGCTTTTAGCATCTCCACTCTCAAACAAGATTCCCAAAATGCTCCCTGGTAGAGTTAAGCAACGTTTATTTTTGGGTGGGTTAATTATTGGGATGTCTGCTGTTACTTTCTGGGCAGGAGAATTCTTCCTACGCCAGAATACAATAACATTAGCTGATATAGCCAACCAAAAGAAGTCTTATGTTTTACCACCTGGGCAAGCTCGTCTCAATCTAGTTTTAATTCTAGATGGACTACGCCCTGATTCCATCAATCCACAAAATACACCAAACTTATATCGTCTACGACAACAAGGTGTCAACTACCTCAATGGACACGCTGTTTTTCCCACAGTCACAAGGGTGAACTCGGCAGCGATCGCCACTGGGTATTATCCAGGTAAAAATGGAATTGTCAGCAATTCTATGTATGTGCCACAAGTCAATCCAACCAAATCATTTAGCACAGGAGAATATCCCGAACTCCTTAAGCTTGATCAGGTAACGGACGGAAAATTAATTTTTGTCAAAAGTTTGGGTGAACACCTTCAAGAAAACGGGATGAAACTGGCTGTTGTTAGTTCTGGTTCAACCGGAAGTGCTTTACTACTTAATCCTCGAAGCATCAGTAAGAATGTTGGCGTTTTGATTAACGGCTACTTTGATCCTGGTAAACTTGTAGCATTCCCCCCTGAAGTCAACCGGGCAATTTTAAATCGTTTCGGTGCTGCCCCTGCAAATAAAGATACTAACAACGACGGTCGCTTAAATGAAGCAGTGGACTGGAGTGAGAAAGTTCTTCTAGATTATGTCATTCCAGAATTAAAACCTGATGTAGTCTTTAATTGGTTAACCGAACCTGATAGTACTCAGCATGAGCTTGGGGCAGGATCTCCAGAAGGAATTAGTGTAATCCGCAACGATGATCGCAATATTGGTTTAATTCTAGATCAACTCAAAAAACTTGGATTGTATGACCGAACTAATATCTTTGTGATCTCAGATCACGGCTTTAGTGTTCATACCTATACAGTCAACCTGACACAAGAATTAATTAATGCTGGGTTAAAGCTTTCAAAAGATTCAGATGACGTAGTTTTAGCTAGCAGTGGTCAGGCAGTGTTGCTACATATTAAAGACCGCAACCCCCGACAGATAGAGAAA
Source organism: Nostoc sp. DedQUE09 (assembly GCF_034530915.1). Taxonomy (NCBI): domain Bacteria; kingdom Bacillati; phylum Cyanobacteriota; class Cyanophyceae; order Nostocales; family Nostocaceae; genus Nostoc; species Nostoc sp. DedQUE09. The sequence goes on along the minus strand of NZ_JAVRCE010000047.1, from coordinate 24,960 downwards.
GTAGTTAAGTTCTTACAAAAACAGGATTGGGCTGGGGTTCTGTTTACAGCAGCATACAGACCCCAAAACTCCCAACTTGACGGTTCATTTGCTCAAGAAAATAAGCAAAATCATCTCAAACCAGAAGGTTGGGTAGGTGGAACCTTTTCTTTAGAACTCATCCATGAGTTTAATCAAGAACGAGGTGCTGACATCATTTTGACTTTTCCCTGGACATCCCAAAAGAACGCCTTTGGAGTCGAAGGAACTGATTTTACAGAAACTACTAGTGGAACAACTGGACCGCTTACAGGCAATGGCAGCGGTCATGGCAGTATGAGTCCTTGGAATATTCGCAATACCTTTATTGCTTGGGGAGTCGATTTCAAGCAAGGGGTAACTATTGATACCCCAGTCAGTAACGTTGATATTACTCCCACGATTTTGGCGCTTAAGGGTATTAATAGCAATGAAAACTTTGACGGTCGTGTACTCAAAGAAGGCTTAAAGGCAGGCATAAACCCGATAGACATCAAAGTTCAAACTAAGGTTTTTACAACCACAGCACAATTCGGCTATAAAGCTTCTATCCAAGTCTCAGAAGTGGAAAATCAACGCTATATAGATAAAAGCTGGCGTGAACGCTAAGGCATAACCTCAGAAAAAAATTACTAACCATTATCAAAGAGATCCAAACCATTTTCCTTTCAACCGAACAAACTACAGTTGAATATTTGGGTACTGACAATGGCAGTACCCTACCCCAGTCAAATCTACTACGCGACTATGTTAGAAAGAAGGCGCGTCCATGTCGGCTTATTTTCATCGTCAGGCTGTAAACCCTCTACTCTTGGGTCTTTGATATCAGAGAAATGCTCCACTAAACTCTGTTGAATACTGCCGATGTCTGCCACTTGTGTTGGCTGCCTCTGACCACCAGAATTTTTCGTAGCATCAGCAGATTTAGTTTCAAAGCCTTGTGACATCAACCTGACTCCTGACCGAATAACTCAAGCAATTGAACCGAGCATTATTGAGTTAAGTAATTGGGTAAAACAGACACAGCCTAATGTTCATGTGGATGAAACGCCTTGGTCAGTTAAAGGTATCAAAGAAGTTATAACGATTGGGTCAATCAATGATGAAGCTAAGTTGCACTCCTCACTCAATCAGTGGATTGACAAAGCAGGAGCAAAAGCCGGTCAGCTTTTACGTTCTTTGCCTGATAAAGCAAGTCAATGGTGGTATTTCCTTGACTTAAGAGAAGTTCCTCCTGATAACAATCAGGCCGAACGAGAGTCCTTCGGACACGCTTCGCGAACGCTTCGTTTGGCTGTGACGAAACGTAAGGTTAGCGGTGGTTCCCGTTCAATGAGCGGTTTCAACATACTGCCAATTTGTTGACTGTGGTGCAAACCTGCTGCCGTCAAGGTAGGTCTGTAATTGATTTTTTTGCACAAGCTCTACTGGCTGGTTCTCTTGATTATCAGTCTCGTCCGTCTTTGCTTCCTGAATATTAGACCTGAATCCTTACATAAAAACTACTATGACGGCGAACTGTTCGCCCCAATTAAATAATACGACCGACATAAATCCTGTAGATTTTGTATATTTAATACCTTGGTAAAAGAATGAGACGCCAGGTGATAAACCTGAATTTTTTAATTGAAGCTAAAATTTCGGTTTTATTTCTATAGAAGCATCAATATTTATACGTAAACAGTTACTTTTCCCCTTCTTCAACTCTTGTAAAAGTAGTTTTTACAAGAGTTGAAGAAAGAGTGTCCTAACGACTGTTATTCATTAACAATCGTAAAGCCTTCATAATCGATGGCTCCAGTCGAAGCACTTGGTAAATTAACTGTACCAAGTAAGGTGGCGGTTGCAAAGCCGGCACCATTAGTACCAGTAGCACTACCTAAACCTAGACCTGATGCAGCAAGTTCATCTTGGTAGCCTGTGATCTCATAGACAGCGCCATTTTCCAGCAAAGCCAACAATCTTTGAGAACCGCTGTTAGTAAATGCCAGCCCAGAATCTAAATCAACATTCAGAGCTTGCCCTGAAGGAGTTCTCAAAGTAATCGGTGCAGATAGCTCACCAGTGAGCAAATCTACTTTGTGAAGCTGGTTGCCATCTCCATCACCACTGGTGAAATCGCTAGCAAGAACGCGAGTTCTACCAGGATTGAGATTGTCGATAGCTAATCCATCGGCATGTTTTCCAGGGTTGGTAGGTTGAGTTCCTTGTCTTTGTGCAGCAGTAGTAGGTGCGCCAAAGGCGTCTACAAGGCTGATAGTTCCAGGGTTAGCTGTACTAATTTTATAAAGAGAGCTTCCTACGGGCGTCTCAGCATCCGCCGAAATGTTATATAAAACAATTGGTTGACCAGCTACTGAATAATCACGTCCAAAGTCAGCACCTGAGTCAAACCCAAAACGACGTAGGTCAGATGGTGTAGGTGTTGGTGAGGCACTAGCTGGAGCTAAAGGCTGATCTACATTATTTACCCGAATAACTGGACCAGGTGTTAAATTAGGACCACGCGCTTCGTTAACCGCACTTGCCCTTCCAGTAATGGGGTTAGTCCCCAAACCTTCTAGTTCTGCGTTATTAATATTCGCAGCAGTGATTTCGCCTACTTTTTGGGGAGTAGTAGCAAGAGGGCTTATGGGGAATCGGTAAACTGCGAATTGTTCTCCACCTTGGCTAGGATTGATATCCGCATCTCCAATAGTATAGCCGTAAAGAACCATGAGAATTTTCTCCTTGTTGAAACCTGTTAAACTTTTGAGAACATTCCAAATATGCAGTATTCTAAATGTGCAAATTGCTATCTTGCTAAAAGTCTTTAACGACACAAACAAGAGCTTTCCTTCGCAGGGCGAGATTTCAAGTTAGTCTGCGTTGTTTTACTTTGCTTATATAGCCTATAAGCTTGCAAAACTGAAATACTACTAAAGTTTTGACTGTAAATAGGCTAAGAAAAATTAACTCAATTTGCTCATTTTGTGAAAGTAAGGTATGTGAGAACTTGATGTCAGGATAAAAATCTCAAAACTACATCTAGTTTCACTTACAGCACATTCTTTGAAAATTCCTCATTCCCAATTAGGATTAAATGAACAGAGATTTAAGCGTCTTTAATTTGCCCATTAAAAGTCAAAACTTAAGTTTAAGAACTGTATTTGGAGTTGTCTTAATCAAACTATATTTGAGTAATGTTAAGAAAAACTTTTCTATTTATTAAGGTTTTATAACATCTTGGTTAAGGAAAACGGCGTTGCATAAATGCGGGATGAATCAGCTAAATACAGGTATTTTTATATACCTTAAATAGTGAAGTAATAATAGAATCGAGTATTTAAATATATCTACTGACTTGGAATAACATAATGTTTTTCGATTTAGTCGTGCTAAATAATGTCTTAACCTTGTATTTTCACCCTCGACCCTAGTCATATAGGTTTTACTGACAATATGGTCTCCTGACTCTATAAAACAGGGATAAACTTTCCACCCGTCTGTAACATAAAAGTAACATTGCCAGCAAGAAACAATGTCCCACAATAATTTAAAGGTTTTTGCGCTGCGGTAAGCGAAGCTATGCCGTAGGCTTATCGCCGATCACCCAAGCTAAAATCCCTTCTCGGAAGTGATTTACTGCTGTCCACAACCAAATTTTGTTTTTTTTGAACCTACGAAGGTTTCTAACTCATCTAATTCTCCAACTTCTGGTAGGGTATTTTTTGAAGTAGGTAAGGCACTTGCAGAATTACGCGCTCGCAGATTATACTGTTCCCAACGCATCACACATTTGAGGAGTATTGCCGCGTTCGCCTTTGGCGTTGGCGAAGCCATCGCTTTGAGCATAGTCGGTAACAGTCGAATTATTTGATTGCCGCAGCTGGTGTTTACGAAAATCTGACAACTAATGGTTGCCAAACTCTACATTTCACTGCGTAAGTTCTGTTGTAAACTGGCACTTAGATGAATCAACTCAACAACCTGAAATTATCAAGAAAGTGAGCGATGAGATTAATTAGCAATATTATAGATAAACATCAATATATATAAGGATAACTATCATGTCTCGTGTTCAACTTGCCCTAAATTGTAGTAATATCGATGCTGCGGTTGATTTTTATAGCAAGCTTTTTGGTACGGAGCCAGCAAAACGTCGCCCCGGTTATGCTAACTTTGTACTCACTCAACCTCCTCTGAAATTGGTATTGATTGAGAATAAAGAGGCGGCTGGCACTCTCAATCATTTGGGAGTAGAAGTCGAGACGACTGCTGAAGTAAACACAGCAACCAATCACCTGCAACAACTTGGGTTAGAAACCCGAACAGAGGAACAAGTGACCTGTTGTTATGCCCTTCAAGATAAAGTTTGGGTGCATGACCCAGATGGCGCACCTTGGGAAATTTATAAAGTTTTGGGTGACTCACAAAGCAGAGATATCAAACCTGTTGAAGTCAACACTAACAAATGTGCGTGTTCTTAGCTTTAGACTTTCTCCGCAACGGTATAAACTTGCGACAGAATCGAGAATAATTGCTAAAAATCTGTACTGAAATATATTGCAATCCATACCATTTCGATTTCAGCTTAAGCAACACGATCGCCTCGGCAGATAGTTGCCTTCAATCGGGGTACAATACCATCATTATGAACAATAATAAAATCGGCTCTTTTGCCTATTTCTAGGCTACCGCGATCGCTAAATAAATTAATAGCTTTAGCTGGGTTACTAGTAAATAATTGCATCGCTTGGTAAATAGGTTTGCCTGTCTTCTCAACAATCATAAAAATAGATTGCAATAGGCTTTGCGGAACGTAATCAGAAGAAATCACATCCACTAAATCGTGTAAGACAAGTTCCATTGCAGAAACATTACCAGAGTGAGAACCTCCAAGCACTAAATTAGGCGCACCCATCAAAACTTGTAATCCTAAACTATGCGCTGCTTTGGCGGCTTCTAAGGTTGTGGGGAACTCAGCTAAGACTACTCCATCTTCCAATGCTTCTTGGACGTGTTCTACTCTTGCATCATCATGACTGGCTAAGGAAATACTTTTGGTTTTGGTAAGTTCTACTAAAGCTTTGCGGTTTTTCTGTGCATATATTTGTTGTTTTTGCTGACGAATTAAAATAAACTCATCAATTTCGTCAGCAGTCACACCGTGCTTGCCCATGTAATACTCTTTAAACTTGTCTAACCGGACAAACTGCCTTTGGCCGGGAGTGTGATCCATTAGTGAAATCATCGATAACAGAGGATGATCGGCATATTGTGCTGTAATCTCATAAACTTGTTCATACGCAAGTTCACAGCGTAGATGAATGCGATGTTCCACACAAAAGCGTCCAGTTGATTGACCTTGAGAAATGACATCAATCATTGGTGCAAAGTTAGTTAAGCGCAAAGAACCAGCTGCCACATCACCAATTGCGATCGCATCACATACTGTTGTTACTCCCGCGCTGGCTATATCTCGGTCATGATAAACTGCTGCGGCTTCTAAAGGCCAGCGAATACCGGGACGGGGAGACATACAGCGTTCGAGATTATCGGTGTGTAACTCAATCAATCCTGGTAATAGATAATCTCCCTGACCATTTTGACCATGACTTACAATCCCTGGCTGAATATCAGCAATCAATCCATCTCGCACTACCAAAGTACCTAGCAGTTCTTGATCTGGCAGTTGTAGACGATAGTTAGTGTAAATCTGTTCATTCATAATATTGTTGACTGATGACTGTTAAACGTCAACCATTAAAAATTAATTCGCGGTTGCAAAGTTGCGATCGCACTTCTTCGTCGTGAAAAATGCCAATTAAGCCACAGCCTTTAGCTTTTTTCTCTTGCAACAGTTCAATGACTACTTGGCGATTGGTAGAGTCTAGGGCTGAAGTTGGTTCATCTAGTAACAAAATAGGATAATCAACCGCTAAAGCACGAGTAATATTTACCCGTTGCTTTTCCCCCCCAGAAAAGGTTGTGGGAGAAAGATGCCACAGTCTTTCTGAGAGGTGGAGGCGATGAAATAAGTCTTTAACTTTGTTATATGCAACATCTATATCTACCCCTAATTCCAAAAGTGGTTCTGCGGCAACTTCTAACGCTGGTACTCTGGGAATGACTCTTAAAAACTGGCTAACATATCCAATGGTTTTCTGCCGGACTGCTAAAATTTCGTGGGGAGCGATTTGACACAAATCAACCCAATCTTCCTGATGCTTTATCCAGACTGAACCACTATCAACGCGATAGTTAGCATATAAACAGCGCATAAATGTAGATTTCCCACTGCCGGATGCTCCAGAAAGGGCGACACATTCCCCAGCATTAACGCTCAAAGATACTCCTTCCAGCACCGATAGATTAATGCCTCCTTGCTGATGCAGAGTAAAACTTTTTCGCAAATTCTCAACTTGCAAAAGTGCTTGGCTAGAAAATTTTACTGGATGATGATTAAGAGTTAATGATTGCATTGTTAAGAAAATAGATGACTGTTGGCTGTTGACTGTTGACCGTTAACAGTCAACACTTCAGGGTATTAAAGCGGCGCTGACTAGTAATTGAGTGTATGGATGTTGTGGATCATCAAGCACTTGGTCAGTTAAACCTGATTCGACTACTTGTCCTTGTTGCATAACTAATAATCTGTGTGCCAGCAGCCTGACTACGCCGATATCGTGGGTAACTATAATCACGCTGAGGTTAAAATTGCGGACAAGCGATCGCAACAAATCTAATAACCGCGCTTGCACCGACACATCCAACCCTCCCGTCGGTTCGTCCATTAATATCAACCGAGGACGCGTCACCAACACACGGGCAAGTTGTAATCTTTGTTGCATCCCTCCAGAAAAGTGAACTGGCAGATTATCTATCCGGGCTGGGTCAATTTCCACTTGTCGTAGCCAATGGGCAGCCTCATCCCGAATATTGCCGTAATGTCGCGCCCCAATATCTAGTAAGCGTTCGCCGATATTCGCTCCCGCGCTGACCTTCATTCGCAGACCATCACGGGGATTTTGCTGCACAAAGCCCCACTCAGTTTGCATCAACAACCGCCGTTTAGCTTCCGCAAGTTGAAAAATTTCTAAGTCTTCACCGCTACGGTTAGTATAAGTAACATTACCTTGATCAACTGCAATGTGATTGGCAATCGCACTCAGCAAACTAGACTTACCTGAACCTGATTCTCCGACAATACCGAGAACTTGCCCAGGATAAAGATTAAAAGAAATGCGATCGCAGGCATTAATTGCACCGTAAGATTTACTCAGTTGGTGAACCTGTAAAAGAGGTTTCATCGGTTTTAAATTTTTACTTTTGAATTGTTACAGTAGTCTGTATCTGAACAGATCCACATTCGCCCACCTTGGTCGTCAATCACTACCTCATCTAAGTAGCTTTCTCTAGAACCGCATAATTCACAGGCTTTATCCCATTTTTCTACGGTAAAGGGATGGTCTTCAAAGTCGAGGCTTTTAACTTTGGTGTAAGGTGGAATTGCATATATGCGTTTTTCTCTACCTGCACCAAATAATTGCAATGCTGGACTCATCTGCATTTTGGGATTATCAAAGCGTGGGATCGGACTAGGACTCATCAAATAGCGGTTATGCACCATTACTGGATAGTCGTATGATGTAGCAATATGTCCATGTGTGGTAATGTCTTCGTAAAGCTTGACATACATAGCTCCGTATTCTTCTAAAGCGTGCATTTTGCCTGTCTCTACAGATGAGGGTTCTAGCCAGCGTAAAGGTTCGGGTATTGGTACTTGGTAAACTAAAATCTGTCCGTCCTGTAGTGGTGTTTCAGGTATGCGATGGCGAGTCTGAATTAAAGTTGCTTCTTGTGTGCGTTCTGTTGTCTTTACACCACAAACTTTTTTGAAAAAGCGACGAATATTAACAGCGTTAGTAGTGTCGTCTGCGCCTTGGTCAATTACTTTTAATACATCAGTTTGACCAATCACAGCAGATGTCACCTGAATTCCACCAGTACCCCAGCCGTAAGACATGGGCATTTCTCTGGAAGAAAAGGGAATTTGATGTCCTGGAATTGCAACGGCTTTCAGCAAGGCGCGACGAATAGAACGTTTTGTTTGCTCGTCTAAGTAAGCAAAGTTAAAGCCTGTTTCTGGGGAACTTAGGGTCCCCTCTGGGGATAAGGGGTAATGGGGATTGGGAGAAATATTCATTTTATTGGCGAGATTAAAGAGGCCGTTATAAATTGGGTGAAATGGTTTAAATCGGGTGTTGGCAGATTTGTAATTTTGGCTTTGTCGTCATAAATCCTTAACTGCACAGCATCTTGAGCATAAGGTTGTTGAATAAATTTCTCTGCCTGTTCTGGGGAAAATATGCCTCCTTGCAGTTCTAAGCTACGTTTGGATGCGGCTGAAAGACTTTCCCAATATTCAGGAACAACTGAGCAAAGATAGCGTTTGGCAACGACATGAAGCCTAATTGGTTGTGTAACTGCTGGACTGAAAATCTGACGTAGTAAGGGAATGGCTTGATGTTCATGTTGATCGTCTATGCCTTTGCTGGCTGGATTATCTCCCAAGTTATGGATTAAATGCCCTAAGTCATGGAGTAGACAAGCGGTAATCAATTCATGGTTTTGATCTGATATTTCAGCGAGGCTAGCACATTGCAAGGCGTGTTCTAGCTGGCTGACGGCTTCCGCACCATAGGATTGAGAACCCTTTTCGGTGAACAGGTCAATAATGCTTTCGATAGTAGGTTTCATTGTTATTTGATGTGATATCGGGCAACTTCTTGCCCTGTTACATAAACAGATGCGATGCCTACGGCGATCGCAGATGGTAAAGGATTATCAGGAGATATCAACAGGAAATCAGCATCTAAACCAGGAGCGATTTTACCTTTTTGATCGCTTATCCCCGCCGCCTCTGCTGGTTGGCTGGAAACTAATGACCATGCTTGTTCAAAGGACATTAAACCTAATTCTTGGAGTTTGAAGGGTGCATAGAACAAGGAAGGATAATGATAGTCTGAGCAAAGACAATCAATTACGTTATTTTTAACTGCCTCAGCTACACTCATCAAACCTAAGTGAGAACCACCACGCACTAAGTTAGGCGCACCCATGAGAACTGCTGCACCATATTCACGAGACTTAGCAGCTAAGTCTACAGTAGCGGGGAATTCTGCGATCGCTACTCGGCGTTTCTGACTTAGTATTACTTTCTCTGGGGTATCATCATCGTGAGAAGCGACGGGAATACCGTAGGTATGAGCTAAACCCACCAGTTGTTCTATTTGCACATCTCCTTCATGTCGCCGTTCTGTTACTTGGTTGATTAATTCTTCGATTTCTTCAATAGACATGGATGATCTTTGCCTCACACTATTGAGATATCGACTCAATCTCTTTTGATTTCCTGGGGGTGGTAGGTGATCGTTGATAGACAAAATATGCACACGGCCGGATACCATCCAATCACACAATTCTTGATGTCCGGCGATATTTGCCTCTTCATGTCTAATATGAATGCGATGATTACAATTTAAAACTTGTTTTCCTGCCCCTAAGATGAAGTCAATTAAACCACGGGCAGAATCTCGGCTGCGTAAACCTGGTTCGTAAGAGTCGGTGATTGAGCAGTAAAAAGTTGTGATACCCGATGCTAAGAGGTTGCGGTCATTATCTGCGATCGCTATTGGTAGAGGAAAGTTAACTCCAGGGCGAGGGCAAATCATCCTTTCAAAAGCATCGCCGTGTAAGTCAATAATTCCTGGCAACATCTGGAGTCCTTGAGCATTTACCAGATGAAATCCATTAGGACTACTGGCCTGATCAATGCTGGTAAATTGCCCATCTTCAATTAAAACTGTGGCATCTTCCAGCCAACCATCGGAAGTTAGTACATTTGCTCCTTGAATAGCAATTTTTGTGTTGGTTGGTTTTGATAATATTTGAATATTTTTAGTTGTTGTCACTGACTTACCTCAGTAAAAAATTTCATGCCTTTATATGGAGCTTTTTGAGTAGCGGCAATTCTGGAAGATAAATCACCTATATGCAGTTCCAGCTTGTGGTGATCGGGGTCGAGAATATATATTGAATCGCCTTCACTTGTATTTTGTTTCCATTGTTTGACTCCTAAAATTTTCAGGCGATCGCTATATTCTGAAAACTTATCTTCAGGGATACTAAAAGCAATATGAGTGTACTCATCCATAGGATTTGTACGTGTGTTGGAATCTAAAGATAGGCACAACCACAAGTCACCTGCTAGTAGATAAGCACCTGTTTGCCATTTGGCGATCGCTTGACAACCTAAAATTTCGGTATAAAAGCTAAAAGATTTTTCCAAGTCGCACACAGACAAAGTAATATGGTTAATTCCTCTAATCATTTCGCTTCTTCCAAAATCAAATCACCGTGTTCTAAAGATTGAGATTCTTCCGCAGTACCAGTTAACTCTGAAGATTGATTATTTAACTGTTGCTGTCGGATTTTCCGCACCAGATTTAACTCTGCTTGAAAGTCGATGTAGTGTGGAAGTTTGAGGTGTTGGACAAAACCTTGTGCTTCCACGTTATCGGAGTGGGAAAGTACAAACTCGACATTTTGGGCTGGGCCTTGAATGGTTTCCCCTAATTCCTCTGCTCGCATTGCCCTATCTACTAACGCCATCGACATCGCTTTACGTTCGTTGTAACCAAAGGTGAGTCCATAGCCACGGGTAAATTGAGCAGGTAATTCTTTATTACCTTTAAACTGATTTACCATTTGCACTTCGGTAACAGTAATATCTGCGATCGCTATTTCAAATCCCAATTCTTCTGGACAAATTATCACTTCTACTTCCCCCATACGAATCTCTCCGGCAAAAGGATGGTTTCTGCCATAGCCTCGCTGTGTAGAATATGCCAAAGATAGCAAAAAACCCTCGTCTGCACGCGCTAGATTTTGCAGTCTTGCATCCCGTCCAGCCGGAAAAGTTAATGGTTGACGAGTTAAATCAAATGGTTGAGATGAGGGAGATAACGGAGAATCATTATTTAGTTGCTCCCCCTGCTCCCCTGCTCCCCCGCTCCCCTGTCCTTCTTCTGCTTGCATCAAGCTTTCACGATCTAAAGTGTCAATTACACGCGGAACTGATTCTGTAATTGCTTCTGCTTCTGGTGCTGTCGGGACTTGTCCTTCTGCGATCAACTTAAAGTCTAGTAGGCGGTGGATGTAATCGAAGGTAGTCCCTAATTTTTGTCCTCCTGGTACATCTTTAAAAATGGCAGAAATGCGGCGCTGAATCTGCATTCTGCTAGTATCTAAGGGCTGGCTATAGTAAAAGCGGGGTAGTGTTGTCCGATAGGCTCGTAACAAGAAAATTGCTTCTACTAAATCACCCCAAGATTGTTTAATAGCTAGGGCTGCTAACTCCCGATCATATAAACTACCTTCACACATCACCCGTTCTACTGCTAGGGTAAGTTGTTGTTCAATCTGGTCTAAGCTCAATTCAGGAATAGCAGGATCACCTCTGCGTCTACTTTGCAGGAGTGCTTCTGCATTTTCAATTGCCTGTTCACCGCCTTTGACTGCAACGTATGGCATAATTTTTAATTCGTAATTCGTAATTCGTAATTTTTGATTAAGAAAGTTAGGCTTTAATCGAGTTTTCAGGTTTCCATATTTATATTTTTATCCTCCGCAATTTTTGCTTTACTGGCTTGGTTGGACTAAGCATTTAAAACTCCAGCCATGTTGCTCGAATCCCAGTGATTGATAGAATTGATGGGCGCGATCGCGTTTCAAATTAGAAGAGAGCATGACTTTATAACACCCAGCCTCAGCACTAAATTGGAGCGCGGCTTTTACCATTTGGCTACCAATCCCCTCTCCTCGCATTTGAGAAATAACTGTCACTGCATCTAGAACAGCAAATTTGTGATAGCCTCGGTGCATCATTGTTGGCGCATAGAGGAGGCTGAAAGTACCTACAAGTTGCTGATTTAAAAAAGCAATATAGATGTAATAATTAGGAACTTGTGTGATTTCTGTCAATATTCTTTCTACATCATTGCTTGGTAAGGGTGGCTCACCATCCATGTCAGCATAAAGCTGATTCAATAGAGGCCAATCCTCACGGGTAGCAATGCGAATCTCAAGATTCATAGTAAACCTCTGGTTTAGCGGTGCGTGGTAGTCCAATTACTGCATATTGTGTAAATAAAAATACATCTACACCTTGTGGATAGGCTTGATGATTCTGCATCCAGAAATCCCAAAAATGGACGGGAAGTGTCGGGCCGATTGTTTGCTGGTCTAAAATTCCTGGCCCCGTCAACATCACAGGTTGTCCCATCTCAAAACTTTCCACCTGTACCAATAATGTTGTTGAGGCTTCAGGCTTTTCTCCTGTACCCCAGCTAAAAATAGATAATTCTTCCAACCCTGCCAAATCTTGAATTAAGGCAAAGTCAGCTTCTTCTGGGTACTGCGTAAACCGACAGCCAGTATGGAACAACAACCAAGCTCTTACTTGATCTGTAAAACTCGGCTGTAGCCATACCACAACATCCAAATCCAGCAATGTCAAACAAGCAGCCCCACAAGCAGGCGTTAAACCCAAAGGCACGCTCATCTCAGCAGTTATCCAATAAGGTGTCCCTGGTCGAGCATTAGCATCAAGCAACGCCCGAAATGTCCTTTGGGCATCATGAATTGAGTCTTGAAACCCAGGTAAATGTGTAACTATATTTGACATTAATCAATAATCCAATTTTTTAATTTTTAATTTTTAATTGATTCACCCTTCCCCCCTCACCATTGTGAAGAAATTGACCTTAGTGGCTGCTGCTTGACGCTGCTTGAGTTCCTGCTGTTTTTGGTATTCTACTTGCAAGGGTTGAATTACTTTAGCCTGAATCTGATCGTGCCAATTTGGGGTTTGTAGTAACGCATCACAAACAGCAACTAGTTCTGCATGACGGTGCGATCGCCCCGCGACATAACCAAATCCAGTGATTGCTTCATCTCCTTGGCTCTCTAACTGCACAACACAGCGAGTCATGGTAATTTCTCCTAAGTTAAATGGCTCTCCTGTACCCCCAGCACGTCCCCGCACCATTGTTAGACCAATTTCTGGGCAGCGTAAAAAGCTATAGTTGGGCAAATTATCTAATGTGTTTACCAGTTTTTCTAATAGCTCTAACTCGGCTTTAGCTAATGTTGCCATCCATGCTTGTCGCTGGCTCACAGTAGGCATAAGTTGGTTTGTGGTATTTTGTTTTAAACTATTCTTAACTTGTCTAGACATCTAGATGAAAGTAGATTAACGCAATTCTGACAAATTGACAATCTAAAATTGATACATGAAGGAAATAATGCCAATTTATGTCCAGATTGCTGACCAACTGCGACAAAATATTCATCAAGGGGTTTATCAGATTGGGGAACAACTACCGACGGAAACGAAGTTAGCAGAACAGTTTGCAGTTAATCGCCATACCCTCAGACAAGCGATCGCTCTCCTAAAAAACGAGGGATTGTTGCGAGTTGATCGAGGACGCGGAACTTTTGTAGCGGCTAAAACCATCCGCTATGCTATTGGTAAGCGAGTGCGTTACAACCAAACGCTGAAAGCACAGGGTTGGCAAGTGAGGTTTCAAGTGCTACGTGTTTTAGAAGTACCTGCGGATGATGCGATCGCTAAAGGATTAGAAATTTCTTATGGTGAGTCGGTAGCGTTAATTGAACGTTTAAGTTTTGCAGATGAAGAACCTATAAGTATGGGTACTGGGTATTTTCCCCTTAAGCGATTCCCTGATTTTTTAGAACCGAAAAATATCAAGATTTTACAAGAACAGCAATCAATATCTCAGTTTTTACAACAAGTGTATGGATGCGATCATATCCGTCGTAGTACCTGCGTTTCTGCTCGTCTAGTCCAGCCTCAAGATGCTAAGTGGCTACAAATACCGCTCAATCAACCCATTCTTTTGGCGGAGTCAGTGAACGTCGATGAAACAGGTAATGTTATTGAATATGGGGTAACTCGACTGCGGGGCGATCGCATGGAATTATTTTTTGAAAATGACTTAGCGGTTAACTGATGACTGGTGACTTACTGCTTGCAGTGATGGAACGTGTACTGTAGCTTAAGTCAAGATGATGAACTTTTATTTTAAATTAGCGAATCCATGATTTATATAGTCATAATTCGCTTAATCTTGAAACAACTTATAAAGTTTCAATTTATTGGTTCATAATACTTAAAAAACATCCTATTAGACCTTTAATATTCAACTTCAAATTTCAGAATTTATTGATATTAGGTTAAATATTAAAAATAGCATTTACGGATGGATTATCTTTGCTAAATAAGATTTTAATGCTATTAACAAGCAGTTATATTTTTGCTAAGTTTTCAATCTCTGAAAATCCTAATTTTAATCGGGTTATTCATGCAACTTAGAAATTTGTATTTTTTCTACATTATTTTAATGTTTTTGATAATCTTTTTTTAACCGATTATTAATTTTAAAAACCCTGCTCATCGTAGATAATTAAGGCTGTCTATTTGCAACAAATTAAGCTTCATTCAAAACATTAGGAAATATACATTGAATCTATCGAGACGTCAGTTTTTTACCCTGGCAGGGGCATCGGCTACAGGTGCTGTCCTTCTATCTCCTTTACAAGCGTTCTATGCTAAACCTGCGATCGCTGCGGGCCCCTACGGCAATTTAGTGACCGACCCCAACGGAGTATTAGATTTGCCAGCTGGATTCACCTACCGCAGACTGTCCGAAACAGGCCAAACGATGAATGATGGTTATTTAGTACCGGGTGGTCACGATGGTATGGGTGCTTTTGCCGGGTCTAATGGCGATACAATTCTAATTCGCAATCATGAACTTGGTACTTCTGGCAACGGTGTGGGCGCTCCCAATGGCAGCAAGTACAACTCAAATGCAAGAGGCGGCTGTACTAAATTGGTTGTTAATTCTTCCCGCAACTTGGTAGAACATCGGGGTGTTCTAGCGGGAACTATTCGCAACTGTGCCGGTGGCCCTACGCCTTCAGGGTCATGGTTAACCTGCGAGGAAACTTTTGAAAACAATAACGGCAAGAAGCATGGTTATGTGTTTGAAGTTCCCAGTAGTGCAAATACTTTTGTCACTCCCGTCCCACTAACCGCTATGGGGCGTTTTAATCACGAGGCTGCTGCTGTAGACCCCAACACAGGGTATATCTACATGACGGAAGACCGGGGGGACGGGCTTTTCTACCGCTTCATTCCCAACCAAAGCAACAACCTGAGTGCTGGCGGTTCGCTATACGCTTTAAGGATTACGGGGTCGTCTGGAATCAACACAGCTACGGGTTTCCCAAAAAATACGCCTAGGGCGGTAAACTGGGTACAGATTAGCAATCCTGATCCCACATCTGATACTGTCAGAACAGCAGGGTATAACAGTGGTGCGGCCAGGTTTTCAGGTGGGGAAGGCATCTTTTATGGCAGTGGTTATGTCTACTTCACTTGCAAGAGTGGAGGTAGTTCTGGAGATGGGCAGATATGGCGTTATTCGCCCGCTAATAATACCGTTGAGCTATATATTGAACCAAACAATTCTGGTGTACTAGATAATCCAGACAATATTATAGTTTTCCCCAACCGCGACATCTTCCTTTGTGAAGATGGGGATGGAACGGATTACATTCTGGGCATCACTTCCAGTGGCGGTCTTTACAAGTTTGCCAAGAATGCCCTCAATACATCAGAGTTCGCTGGGGTCTGCTTCTCTCCCGATGGTCAGACGATGTTTGTCAACATGCAAAGTCCAGGAATAACCTTCGCTATCTGGCCAACCACCGCCTCCTGGTAAGCCTACTTCCTGTTTCAGCTCAGTCAGGGTAGAGAGCGATCGCCTTGGCTGAACTCCTACCGTGACTTCAAATAGAGGAATAATTTGGGAGGACAAAATATTATCAATGCCGAGCAAGGATTTTAACCGTCAACCGTCATACTAAACTAACCACTCTCTCACCTTGGCAGAGAGTAAATCAATAACACCAGTAGTAACAATCAAAATAATGAGAATTGTACAGGCTTTTTGGTATTCAAATGAACCAAAACTCTGATATAGTGAAACGCCAATACCACCAGCCCCGACAATTCCTAACACAGAAGCAGAACGGACATTTGACTCAAATCTGTAGAGAATGAAAGAAGTCCACAAAGGCATTACTTGGGGAATTACTCCATAAATTACTTCTTGAATCTGACTTGCACCAGTAGCTCTAATTCCTTCTACCGGGCCTGACTCAATTGATTCTACTGCTTCTGAGAAAAGTTTACCCAGAATACCAGCAGTATGAATAAATAATGCCAAAACTCCAGCAAATGGCCCTAATCCAACAGCAACTACAAAGATTAGCGCAAAGACGATTTCGTTAATCGCCCGCATAGCATCTAATAGGCGACGTATTGGTTGAACAACCCATATTGGACAAATATTATTAGATGCTAGGATAGATAAAGGAACAGCTGCGATCGCAGCCATTAAAGTTCCCCAAATTCCCATTGATATCGTAACTAGGGTTTCTGAGAAATAATAATTCAAATCGCTAAAGTCTGGCGGAAAATATGAACGGATATATTCCACCATGTTGTCTCCCCGTTGCAGAAGTACAAAGAAATTTAACTCGCTTTGAGTATAGGCAAAAATCAATACAGCAGTACTGACTAAAAGAAACAAAACTTTTTGGCTAGTTACAAGCTTTGCTTCTTTTTCTAACATTGCTACTACATTAGGAGATGCGTAAGTAATTATCTGATTTTGTGGGCGCACTTTTTTCTCCCTATAGCTCTAATTTTATTGAATTTCTTTGAGTTGCTGATTTAGTTCTGCTATCGTTTGCTGCTTTTCTTGCTCACTGAGATTTTCTTTAGCTTGAGTTTCTTGGATTTTTTTAGCAATTTCTAGTTCTCGAATTGTATCCCAATTTTTATCTTCAGCCTGTACAAAACCAGAAATTTTAAATTGCCCTAAAACTTGAGCATCTTTGTAGTTGTAGAAAAAGTTTTGCAACTTCTTTTTAATATCATTTGGTAAATCCCGACGATAAACAATCGGGTCGCTGGGAATTATAGGTGATTTCCAAATAATTTCAATCTTCTGTCTAGCTTTAGGATTGGTATTTTCTAAACGGCTTAATGCTTCATTACTGACAGTAGCTACATCTACTTGCTTATTAGCTACAGCTAGAGCGCAAGCTTCATGATTACCAGCAAAAATCAAGCGTTTAAAACCTTTCTTAGGGTCAATATTATTTTTAGTAAAAATATAGTAACTAGGAACTAAAAACCCAGAGGTAGAATTAGGATCATTAAAAGCAAAGGTGAGTTTAGCGGCATTTTGAATCACATATTTATCACCACCTGCTGCTATAGCTTCCGCAGTGATAGGATTATCTTTATTGGTAATTAAATGAGAATAGTAGCCTCTACCGCCATCTGCACTCACAACTTGAGCAAAAGCTTCTGCATCAGCAATTTTTACTGCTTCAATATAAGATTTACCACCTAACCAAGCTGCCTGAACTTTACCAAAGCGCATAGCTTCTATGACTGCTGCATACTGTGTAACATAGAAGGGTTTAATGGTAATCCCAATTTGCTGAGACATAGCAGCAGCAAAAGGTTCCCAAATTGGTTTTTGATTAGCTTGAGATTCTGTAGATAGAACACCAAAGTTAATTTCTTTAATCGCTGCGGTACTCTTATCAGCATTAGAAGTACAAGCTGAAAGTATCTTGGCACTTGCCAAAGTTATAGTAAACAAAGAAGTCTGCTGAATAAATAACCTTCTGTCCATAAATTTAGTTGTGAGATGTAAGTAAAAATTCTGTATTTTGGGGTTAAACTACCAGTTCTCCGTGTCCTCTCATAATGAGTTCTTCAGCAGCTGTGCCATAAAGTTCATTGAGCTTGTGATCATTCATCTCTGTGGTTGCGCCATCAAACATCACTTCTCCATCTTTGAGAGCGATCGCTCGATCAAAGTAAGTACGCACCATTTGAACCTGATGTAAGGAAGCGACTACAGTAATTCCGCTTTGGCGATTTAGCTGCACCAGCAATTCCATGACTTTACGCGCCGATTCAGGATCTAGAGAGGCGATTGGTTCGTCTGCGAGGATGATTTTCGCTCCTTGCACTAAACAACGAGCGATCGCAACTCGTTGTTGTTGCCCTCCAGAAAGCATAGATGCCCGTTTATAAGCGTGTTCAAGAATTCCTACCCGCTCTAATGCAGCAAGAGCTTGAATTTTCTCTTCTTTGGTAAATAAATGTAATATTGAACGAAAAATAGACAATCTTGCTAAGTTACCAATGAGAACATTTTCGATAACTGTTAGCCGATTGACTAAATTAAACTGTTGAAATATACAACCTATCTGGCTTCGTAAAGACCTAATTTTAGAGTGGAGTTTCCCGCTACTCTGTAAGACTGAACCAAAAATATAAACTGTTCCCCCATCTCCAATGTGCAAGCCATTAATATGCCGTAACAGAGTAGATTTGCCTGAGCCAGATGCACCTATAAGCGCAACCAGTTCTCCCCCATTAATTGTGCAGGATAAGTTTTTAAGCGCTGTCTTACCTTTAAAAGTCTTCGAGAGATTACTAACTTCGATAGCCACTGTATTTGCCATTTTTTGACATTTAGATGTCTATGATTAACATTAATAATATTTTCTAATTAAGAAATAGTTAAGAGAAAGATAATTTGTGATTTAATTTCTGAACTATCAGTCTAATGATTGAGCCAATTTTGGATATAAATCAATATATTGTAAAACTTATAATAGGTAGGCTTGTATACATTTTTTGATTAAGAATTAATTAATAAAAAACTTATTTTTGGTAAACCTGGAATTAACTTGCTAGGAATTAGTAGAACACGGTCTAAGTAAACCACCCATTTCAAATCAATAAAACGCTTACACTGTATACCTGTTTGAATTTTGTTAGAGGCAATTCAGAAATTGCCTCTACGTATAGATGTGGTTTCAAATCATCAATATTTAGTATTTGCTGTCATCCGTAAGCTTTAGTAAATAAGCTTTGTTACTATAAAATAAATTAATAATATGGTAAGGATTCAGGTCTAATATTGAGGAAGTAAAGAAGGGCGAGACAGAGAATTATTAGACTCAGCAATTAGAGCCTGTGCAAAAAAATCAATGACAGACCTAGCTTGACGGCGACAAGTTTGTACCACAGTCAGCAAATTAGCAGTGTGTTGAAACCGCTCCATCGAACGGGAACCACCACTAACCTTGCGTTTAGTGACAGCTAAACGCAGCGTTCGCCAAGCGTGTCCGAAGGACTCTCGTTCGGCCTGATTATTATCAGGAGGGACTTCAGGATTATCCAGGAAATACCACCATTGATGAGCCTTGTCGCGTAAAGAACGTAAAAGCTGGCCTGCGGTAGCTCCTGCCTTATCAATCCATTGAGCAATTGAGGAATGCAACTTAGTTTTGAATTTATAGACCCAATCGTTGTAACTGGCACATTCAAAAGTCTGAAACCATTGGCCCAAGTTCCCAGAGCATAACTTGGTTGTTTTTCATAGGGCAGATGTGCATAATTATTTGCCCATCCTAAAAACGCCTGTAATCTTATCCCTAAATCTTGTCCTGGGATAATATCTTCTGGCCAAGTGGCTATTTGTACATTTCCACAGCACTCACATACGCAGGTGTGACGTTGATATTCAACTATTTCAATTGGACGTTCTACTAGTTGCGCTACAGATTGTTTTTCTACTTTTACTGCCACAGCCGTAAACTCTTTCTGACCACAACAGACACAATTACTAGGTCGCAGGATTTCATAACGAACGATCTATTCTGCCAAAGCCCTTGCGGGTTTTGCCTTGATGTCCTGGTTGTCCTCCTGGTTTCTTTTTCTGCTGATTTGATTCTTCTTGTTGGGGTGATTTTTTGGTTTCGCTTTTTTTCAGGATATCTCCTGATCGGGGTTTCGATGAATTCGTGCTATCTAAATCTCTGCTGACTTTTAAACGTTCTACTTCTTGGTGTAGTGCTAATATTGTTTTCTGTAATTCACGTATTACCTGACTCTGCTCAATAATTATCTCTACCAGTTCTTCCTTCGATAACTGGTTCAAGCTTTCTCAGTCTAAAACAGTACGGCAGGTTTTGGTTCATATTTGTGATACTCCCCCTCAAGTGTTCCCTTTGTCAATACTCTGCCACCTGAATCCTTACAGTAGGCGAGTACGCCGGGAGCAGATTTACTATTTATTTTCTAGTGGATTTCTAGCCAGTTGTGGTGAAGTGATAACCGAATACTGTGAATTGGCTGCTGAGTTCTACAGCGTTGGGTCAACAACTGGCGATTTGTGTCTGTTCTGTCGATATCTTATTTAAACCGCAATTCACAGACTTGTGATGCCAAATTGCCAAAACCTATGAATGTGGTTCGTAACTTCAAATTTTTCAAGCGAACGCGAGTAGCGTCTTGTACAGAGGAAAACCCAAGAGCGATCGCTCTCTCTTCACCCCTCAAATTCTTAACCCTGCTATAAATCTCCATATTCAATCACACAAACCTACTACCATTCCTGGCAAAGGATTTGAGCAACGCCAAGCTACAAAAATCGATAAACTTAGTCCATCGCTTCCCCAATCGATTCTCACGAGTATTGCCGAAAGTCCTACTGATGTGTGGCATTGATAGGAAATCTGGTGTGAAGATTCGGTTTGGAAGCTTTTGTGTTAGAAAAGCTACTGCTGAGGGAAAACTTAAAACAAGAGTCTGTGTTAAATAAACTAAAAGGATTCATATTACAAATTATCGAGGTTTTATTGTTAGTCAGCAACCTCAATCAAGATGAAAGTATTACCCGACGATAGCTTTACGATTTTGACACCTGATGCCCTGCCTATAGTTCTGGAACGGCTGAATGCACAAGTTGAACCGACAAAAGCATTTAGATTATCTAAGAAACACCTCCTTTATCAAGGAAGCATTTCGGAATCAGGGTTTCAAATCAGTCGCATAATTCACTACCGGAACTCGTTTTTACCAGTGATTCGAGGACGCTTTGAAGTAGAATCTCACCAAACCTTGATTCATGTACAAATGAGGATACATCCTTTTGTGATGGCATTTTTAGGATTCTGGTTTTTACTCTGGTATGGTGCAGTCATTCCTATAGCGTTAACAGGGGCTATGCCTAATTATATGGCTGCACTATTTGTAGGAATGCCTATGTTGATACTGATTATATTTGGTGTAGCTTTTTGGTCAGAAGCAAATCGCAGCCGTCGTGAATTGACTCAAATTCTTGAGGGGCAAGTATAGTTAACCTATTTCAAGATGAAGTCACACAAGACTAATTGCACCCCTGGCTGTCTAATCAGTATATTTAAGCTTATCGATTAACGATTTTGCTAGGATTCAAGCTTTCAAATCTATTCTTATATACCGATAAGACAGTCAGGGGTATATTGTCAAAAACTAAATTGGAGTTTTAGATGCCGAGTCAAAAGAAAGAGCCAAGCGGATGTGGATGCTCAAATATTCCGATCTCTATAATCCTAATTATCTTAGGAGGTGGTTATTGGTGGTTTAGTCAGAGAGGATATTTAGAAATAAGCAAGTTTTTAGATAATAGTAAGAAGATAAATATACATATTTTTAACCCTGCGATAATTAGCTCTCCAACTATTACTCCAACTGCTTCTATAGCTCCGTCAGGTTCTGTAAAAATTACTCCAATATCATCTCCTAACGACAATAAAAAATTCCCAAAAGTAATCCTAAAAGAAAAAATCCAATTGCCTCAAACGCTTTGGGAAAAGAAAGTAATTAGAGGAATTTATTTAACTCGCTATCAAGTTACCAATAATGCTGACGAACAAACGATTCGTGAAAGAGTTCGTTACTATCGTTCTCAAGGAATTAATACAATTATTCACGGTGTTTGGGGCAATGGTTGTACGATGTATAATAGTGAAGTTATGCAGCAAAGCTTTGGGTATAAAAGTTGTCCAAACCAGTTTCAAGACCAATGGTTAAATTGGTTAATAGATGAAGCACATAAGCAAGGGATGCAAGTTCATGCTTACTTCGAGAAGGGAATTAAAATAGATAAGAATAGCCCGATTTTTGATTTAGCAATTAATCGTAAATGGATTGTTCCAGGAGTGGATAAAACCTACTCTGGAATTGATCATTATGTACTGGATGTGGAAATTCCTGAAATTGCTAATCTTTTTAAAAATATATTAGTAGAGTTTGTCAAGAAATATCCAAATATCGATGCAGTTCAATGGGATGATTATTTAGGTTATTATGCTGAATTACCTGGGAAAGTTGACCGGACTGAAAATTTAACCCGATTTGTGCAACAGATGGTAACTTCTATGAAAAAAGCTAATAAATCGGTGAGTTTTGATATTTGCCATCATAACCCATATTGGGCTAAAAAATATTTTGCGGCTGACTGGGAAAAATGGGGTGTAGATCGTGTATTTATTCAAGCTTATAATGATAGTAATTTTGTTGAAGAATTAAATTACGCTCAAAAATATGCTGGAGTTGCAATTACAGATCGGCAGCTTGGGCGTTTAAAAGAATTAGTTGATAACCCAAAAATTAAAAGTATCTTAGTTTTTCCGTTTTCGGGAAACCCAGAAAAAACAGCTTATAGCTTGAAAAACTCGCTTTGAACTGAGAGTAAATTTTCTATTGGGGACAATAGGTGGATTGGTGAAAGGGATGTCTATACTGGACCCGCTTGGAATATGCAATATAGCGCAATATTTCTCTAGAAGCTTCGATTACTCACAACAGGCAGATGATTCACCATTGTGTGCAAGTTGTGAATCTGGCTTCTACTGTGCAATATAAAACTGCCCTAGACGAAAGCTAGAACAGTTTTTGATAGAAGTAAATTATATAGGAGACTTTTAGTGTTGTCTCCGGTTTATCCATAGTAAATACCGTTATATAATACTATTCACCTCAAGTTTCGTAATTTACGCAAAAAACGAATAATTTTGAAGTTGGCATTACAAACTTTAGAGGTCAGCATCAGCCAACGTATCAAAGACGACATCCGCGACTTTTAGCTTCTTCCTTGGTGGGACTCAAGATATGGTTGCTGGTGATGGGGTGCTAACTAAGTAAGGAAATCTGGGAATAGAGTTCGTAAGATTTGAGAGAAAGTCGCACATGGCGTAATTTATGAATATTTTCCTAGAAACCGCAGAAATAGATTGTGCTTCCATCTACTTCTTGCATTTTGCCCTTCACTGATGCAACGATGCTGTAAGCTTGACCTTCATAACCAGGTTGCCAAAATACAATCATGGGTGCTGATTTAGCGTTAGCCTGAAAAGCACCAATTGGGAAAGGTATTCCTGGTGTACCGTCAAATTTAGGAAATTTAACAGGTTCAGGGTTGCCACCTTCAAAATATAACTTTTTCTCCACTGCATTGTAAGCTATCCGAGAATTGATTAATATACTTAAGCGCACTTGGTCATTACTTTGTTTCTGCATCACAACAGTTGCTCCCCCAGCCTTCCAAGCGCGTGCAACTGATGGTTTGCGTTTGTTTACAGGTAATACGCTCGTAGGAACTTCAGATAAATTCAACGCTTGCAAAGTAAACGATTTTGCTTCTCTGGCTAGGTTCACGGGTAAAAGCCAAACAGGCCCTTCTGGAAAACGTTTAGCTGCGGTAAACGTTGCCATTTTCGTTTTATTATCTTTACAACCAAAAGGTTCTTCTTGAGAACGGCGAAATCTTACCTGTTGTTTGATTCCTCCAGCCAGACCAACTAAAGATGTACCGGGTTTGACTTGATCCCATGCATCTGAGAAAAGTGCAACCTGGGCATCCGCATTCACAGGCAGCAAACGCAAAAATGTACCGTTTTTGTTAGCTGTAGTTGCAAAACCTAACCATCCTGTCATTGCTGACTGTGGTGGTGTGGTACTGTTTGCTTGAGCTATTAGTGTTTGTGGTTGATTGGCGCTCGCCTGTAAAGCTTGATTTTTGGCAAAGGATTTATACAAAACCGAAGTGCCAGACATTAATGCTAGCAATCCGCAGATAACAAATAGCTTGAGTTTTTTTTGCATTGATTATGAAACATTGTATTGTTCAATTTTTCTACTAAGCAGTCGTCATAAATTGATTTTTTCTGGCTATGTTGTAGTCAGCCACAAACTGCTTCTATAGCAGCTATCAACTTGCTAGCTATAAATAATGCAAAAAATTACATAACTTTATAAACTGGTGAAAGCTGTGAAAGGCATAGCAGTAATCACAATAAGAAAGCACAATCTTAACCGCAGTCAACTACCTACACTCCATAACAGCAAGGGCATCGGGTGTGAAAGCTAGAAGAATGAATGGCACACTTGTAAAGCGTAAATCCCTGGTATTCCTGGATGAAAGAGTGTGGGGTTGCAGGTTCGGGTGTGGGAAATTAAAAAAATTTTGTAGTACGGCAAAACGACGCTGCATATCTACATCTAACACTAGTCTAAAGAGCAACGGGATGGGCATCTCCAATCTGGCATCAAGGAAGGACTGGGCGAGACTCTCAATCGTCTCGAAGAACTCCTCAAATCAATAGGATGACAATGCTACAAGGGATAGTATTTTGAACTGTAGATTGAGGTTAGGATAAGGTTTAAAGGTGCTTGCTTTGCTTTTGTCCCTTCCTCAACCGACAAGAATTGACTGGCATGAATGCGATCGCTGAATATTTCTGTGTAACGAAGTTTTTCAGCAATAAAAAATTTACAAAAAACAATACACACTCCTCTTAAAGATTAATTGAAGCTTTTGCTGTATTTAATTGCCTCCAAAGATATTGTAATTGGATAAAATTTAGGCAAGCGATTAAAATCGAGAT
>NZ_JAVRCE010000046.1:0-61490 GCF_034530915.1 Nostoc sp. DedQUE09 | reverse complement strand
CGACCACCCGAATTCAATATATTTATTGCATAAATTCTCAAAACCTCACCTGAAACCTGATTTACTAAGGTTTTAGCTTTAGTTTTACCCCACTCAACCATCACTGCGATTAAGTAGGTAATCTTTGGAATTTAAGAATAAATTCGGCTTGTGTGTACACGATAGCCTTTATAAAGGAAGGTTTAGGGTGAGGTAAAATCCCAGTTAATCAGCTATTTCAGACTTGTGTGTACACCGTAGCCGTATGTATTGGGGAGGGAACTAGATTTCTTGTTTCCCACCAATGCATTGGGGGGATTAAGGGGGGTAATTTGACTTGTGTATACACGGTAGCCGATGCCTTGGGGAGGGGAAGTTTTGGCTTTAGATCAAACTGGGCTGACGCGGATAGTGATGGTAAGCGAGTGGACTTAATATCAGGTAATTCACTTAAATTGACACCACTGAGCAATGCTGTGCCTCTACCCCCGGTCTATAATTCTGGAGAACTCCATCCCTTAATTTTCTCTGCATAGACGCTACAGTTTACCAACAAGCCTTTTAGAGTTGCAATGCGATTGAGATGAGAACTTGGAATGTTGCACAAGAGTCTATAACTTGTGTGTACACACGATCTGCTTGCCAGAAAAAGTCAGGTGGATATATTTTCTATACACAAAGATACTACTGTGAAAAAGTTTGCTACAAGTAGTGTTATTTACGATTGTCATAATTAAAACAATTGACTCTCAACTATCAATGGTGAACTCTACCCTCGTCGTCACACTCTATGTCAACCCTATGACAGGGAATGATAGCAATACTGGTTCACGGTTGAGTCCATTTAAAAGCCTCACCCGTGCTTTAAAAGTAACCAAAATCCTGACGATAATTCATCTGGAGCCGGGGACTTACAACGCCGCTAGTGGTGAGGTATTTCCACTGATCGTCTCTGGAGGAGTGACAGTGGTGGGTAATGAAGCTAACAAAGGTGCAGGAATTGTAATTTCCGGGAGTGGTGAGTATCAAAGTCCCAGTTTTGGTATACAAAATATTACGCTGCTCTTGGTAGATAATGCCAATCTTTTAGGTGTAACTGTCACTAATCCCTTAGCCAAAGGTGCTGGTATCTGGATTGAATCAGCTACGCCTACTTTAAGTAACAATACTTTGAGCAACTGTGGGCGGGAAGGTGTGTTTACCACTGGTACTGCCAAACCCGCAATTTTAGATAACATATTTTTGCAAAATACTGCTAGCGGGTTAGTCATGGCAGGTCATAGCCAGGGAGAAGTACTGCGGAATGTATTTCAAAGAAACCCTTTAGGCATAGCAATTAGTGACTTTGCCGTTCCGATGATCGCTAATAACAAATTATCAGAAAATCGCACGGCGATCGCACTTTCTCGTAATGCCCAACCTGTGCTACGTCAAAATCTGATTACTAACAATATCCAAGGTGGTTTATTAGTCAATGGCAATGCAGTCCCAGATTTAGGTAATAGCGAAGATCCAGGTGATAATATTTTTCGGGATCATAGTGAATTTGATTTATATAATGCCACTACAAAAAAGCTGATTTCCGTAGGTAATCAATTAAATCCTGCTCTAGTCAAGGGCTTGGTAGAATTACTCCCAACTAATCGAGTACACGCTTTGACACAATTCCCATCTTCCGAACTAGATGGACATTGGGCAGAACCATTTATTCAAGCATTAGTGAGCATGGATTTAACTCATGCTTTTGTTAATGGTAGCTACCAGCCAGATAAACCCATGACTCGCGCCCAATATGCAGCAATGGTGGCGATCGCTTTTAACCCATTTCCCAAAATCCCGGCACCTGATTTTACGGATGTACCCAAGGATTTTTGGGCTTATAGCGCTATCCAAATCGCGGCTAGCGGTGGCTTTGTTGGTGGATTTAGCGATCGCACTTTCCGCCCCGATCAAAGTGTGCAGCGGCTACAGGTGATTGTCTCCCTAGTCAACGGACTGGGACTACCAGCTGTTGATCGTGATGTTTTAGAAATATATAGCGATCGTCATACCATTCCCGACTACGCCCGGACAGCCGTTGCCACTGCCACACAACGGGGAATCGTTGTCAACTATCCAGATCCGAAAGTGCTTGCACCTTTACGTTTAGCAACACGCGCCGAAGTTGCAGCGATGGTTTATCAGGCATTAGTCGCCCTTGGGCGAACATCTGCGATTAAATCAGTCTATGTGGGGTTGCATTCTAGAAGTTGACAAGTAAAATAGGGAACACTTGCCTATCGGCTGACAACTCTTGGAAAAATCAACCATGTAGTTAAAAGCACGCTAGGCTAATATGCGATGGGTGACAAATCTTAGACCTATTGCCTAAAGCTAATAGCCCCATGTTAACAACACTTCCAGACACCTCTGCCAACTTGGCGATCGCCTTATTAATTAACTATAGTTTCGATCTCAGTGGGTATAGTGCCAATGAGCTAGTTGAGCGTTGGCAAACGCAATACCCCCTTAATTGGCTACACCTGGCAGTGATTGAGGCACTATATCAAGGTCGTTATAAAGCGGTTTCCGTGCAGCAAATTTTAGTATTTTGGCAGCGCCGGGATCAGGCTACATATCATTTCAACATGGAATTTGAACGGATGATTTGTAGCAAATTTCCCCAAAGCTTAACCTCATCGGCTGCGCCAGCTCTACCGCCAGCCAAGAGAAAACCCACTTTAGAGCAAGTGACGAGTCCTCAATTACCACCAGCTAAGATTCGCAATGGCTATGAACACAGCAATACAGCGACTCTCCAACTGAAAAGTTATGAACCAAAGACATCTTTGAGTGAAGCAGAAGGAAAGCAGGAAGATAGAGACAATAAAACTGTCTTGAAGTCTCCGCTTTCTGGGAAATTTACCTCTTCGGCAACCCTTGAGCGATTATCTGCTGTCAGCCAGAGGCAAACTTCACAAGAAAGCCCAGCGCCTTCCCCATCACAAAACCATCATCAACGACAGCCAAAACTGCTCCCACCTGCTCCTATTCATGCCCCAATCGGGCAATTTACTCCCGAAACAAGCGATCGCTCTGATTCTTTTACATCTAAACTCAAAGCTATGTCTAGCGAACATAACCCAGGTGTGGGGAGCAGGGGAGCAGAAGAACGGGGGAGCAGAGGAGCAGAAGAACGGGGGAGCAGAGGAGCAGGGGAGCAGAAGAGCGGGGGAGCAGGGGGAGAATGACAAATGACAAATGACATTTTATTCTGCAACTAACAGCTTAAAGCGCTCATCGTCGGCAATATCATCAAAATCGAGGTCAGTTGCTGCATCTTCTTTATACTTAGGATTAAGTTCAATTGCTTGTTGTAGAGTTAACAGAGATCGATCAACTTGTCTTTGCAGTGCGTAACAGGCTGCTTTGTTGTAATAGGCACTAGCATAATCTGGCTTAATTTCTAAGGCTTTGTTAAAACTGGCGATCGCTTCATCATCGCGTCCCAATCTTACCAATGTATAACCGTGTTTATCCCAGATTTTGGGAGAATTGGGTTGGAATTCTAGCGCTTTATCAAAGGAGACTATTGCTTCTTCGTATTGTTCTAATGCTACTAGAGAAAGACCGCGATTTAACCAGGCAATGGCATCATCAGGTTTGATTTGTGTAGCTTTATCAAATGAGGCAAAGGCTTGCTGATGCTGTTGTAAGTTCCCAAAAGCAACACCCTGATCGCACCAAGCTTGATGATAATCTGGCTGAATTGCAATCGCTTTATCATAAGATGCGATCGCATCTTGGTAGCGTTTCAACCTTCCCAGAGTTAAACCACGTTTTAACCAACTCACAGGTTCATCAGGTTGGATTTTCACTGCTTGGTTGTAAGCTGCGATCGCATCTTCATAACGCCTTTGAGAAAACAGATCGTCTCCCTGTTTTACATACTCATCAGCAGTGAATTCTGGTTGTTGTGGCTGTTCCTGTCTTTCTTGCTCAACTTCAGAATTAACTACTTCTAGAATCGATTCCGGCGTAATTTCAGTTAGTTCTTGAAGAATCAGATCCTTTCTTTCTTGGGCATCCAATTGTAACTCAGAAAGTTGAGAAACAAACTCAGTTTCTAATCTTTCTAATTTCTCTAAAATGAGAATTTTTTGTTGTTGAGCATTCCATTGTAATTCCGAGAACTGCGAACTAAACTCAGAGCCAGATTTTTCTAAATTCTCAATGATTAGCTCTTTGGATTTTTGAGCATCAACTTGTAATTCAGATAATTGCAATTTAAATTCTGACTGCAATACTTCTAAACTTGCAATAATTTTATTTTTTTGTTCTTGAGCATCTACCTGTAGTTCAGATAATTGAGATTTAAGTTCCCGCTCAAATATACCTAAACTGTCAACGGCAATCTCTTTTTGCTTTTGAGCATCAACCTGTAATTCGGATAACTTTTCTACAAATTCTGACTGTGATTTTGTTAAACTTTCAAAAATTATATCTTTTTGTTGTTGAGCATCAGACTGCCATCCAGAAAGTTGAGATATGAACTCAAACTTTGATATTTCTAAATCAGCAACGGCTAGCTCTTGCTGTTGTTGCACACCTAACTTTAACTTAGACAGTTCTTCTGCGATCGCAGATGCTAATTTTCCTAAATTCTCCAGTGCTATATCTTTTTGTTGTTGAGCATCAAACTCCAACTTAGATAACCCCGAAGCAAATTTTGATTCTAAATTTTCTATATTTTCTTGAGATTTTTTTAGTTCCGCTTCTAATCTACTTAATACCTGCGCTTTAGCTAAATCTAGATCGGATATCAGAATAGATACATTTTCTTGTTCATTTTTAATTTTTTGTTGTAAAGCAGTTGCTTCCTGTTCTAACTCAGAATTTATTGTTTTTGCATCTTGAATAATATTTTCAGCTTCTTGTTTAACGGTGGTTAGCTGATTTTGTAATTGTTCCATTCTCTGGACTTGTTGCATTGCCCTATCAACAATTTCTCGGATTATCACCCGGCGTAACAGCCATAACAAAGCAATGACTGCGACTGGAAAGAGACTTAGTATAACTAGCCAAATATCGAGTAATATAGTTGTGTGGCTAAAAGTGCTTTTCAAATCAGATTGAACTTGCTGTTGAATTCGTTTTTCTGCTCGTAGTCGTACTAATTCTTCCCGTTCTGAATTCGATAACACCGGAGTTGGAGTTAATGCTGGGTTGGGTGATGGTGCAGATTGTCCACTGGCGATTCCAATGGATAACAATAAGGGTAAAAATACAGTAGTGCTTTTTCCAATTAAAGCGAAAACAGCTTGATTTTTGCTCTGCATAACAACCATCTGAGTCTGTTGGTCAGTTTTTGAAGCGACGCGCCTCTCTCCAATCTATAACAGAATTAAGTGGTTAAATGTTGTAGAGGCAGTGTAAAATTCTGAGCAATCCTTAACTAATCCGTTTCCTCGTCCTAAGTGTACGTACAACTTTAGTCGGAGAGTACAGTCAAGTTTGTGACATTTTTTGGTGATGTACTACTATAACATTACTACGTTGTGAATACTGCTAAAGATGGTGAAAGTCAAGCAGTAAAAATAATAATTTATCAACCAGTGAAAGACAAAATGCGAAAGCATCGACGCTTTCTTAGACCATCCACTGAAGAAGGTTCGGGCTGTGTTTTTACAGATAAGAGGGTGTTGAAACTGGAAGTTCTAGCTGTATGGGAAGTGTCATGTGTGGTTACTTCGCATTAACATTAGATTAGACTTCTTGGCATTTGTCGGGAAAAGGGAAAGAGGGAAAGGGGAAAAGGGGAAAAGTTCTGTATTGTCCGCTTTCCCTTTAACCTTTACCCTTTTCCCCCTCTGGCAAAAAGCACTTTTGCAAGAGGTCTATTATCTATGGTCAGTAGACTACTTGTTCTCAAATTAACTTAACAAAGGCGGTAGAAAATGGGTCGCATAAATCCTTACACACTGCAATTGCAGATTACCCGAATGTTTGAGCAAGGGCAATCATTTTTTGCCACAACCAAGGTACAGGAATGGTTGAAAGAACGTAAACATAATCCAGAAGATTATGATATTATTTTCCATAAAAAACCTGCACCTCCTGGTTCCAAAGAAGTGATGGTTGTGGAAATTGAATTACGCCGCAAAGATGGACAACCTGTAGATCCGTGGTTGCAGGAACAAGCAAATCTCCATGCCTGATTTTCGCAACTATAGCAGTCCTAAATCAGATGTGAAAACTTCTTTTTCTTTTCTTGCCATTTCGCAGAAAAAGTGGTTTGTTCATTTTCACAACTTAGATAGGATTGCTATATGTGAGGCTTACGCCTACGCCCCAACTTAAAATATAATCTGCTGTAAATATTGAAATAAGTTTACACAAAATTTATATATATCTAATAACCTTAAAGATTTAACAAAGATCATCTTTTGTTGGTTATTTCTTAACCTATGTACATTGGTTAAAAGTTTATTTAAGTGAAATTACAGAATTATTCATTTTTTAGTTTCGGAGCTTTTTTTGATGAAATTAGCTAAAGATATTAGCATGGCGGCTTTTGCTGTTGCTATCTCGGTTGCTGCTGTTGTTAAACCGACGCAAGCTGCCTTAGTTAATTATGATTTCACCGTAAATGCAACATCTGGCGATCGCCCCGGTCAGTATTTTGGCTCTTTTCGGTATGATGACTCGACCTTAACCAATACAGGTCTTGAGACATTGGGAGTGGAGAATGGATTAGCAGTGGCATTCAACTACTTAGGCACTAACTATACAGAGGTAGATGATACTGATTTTAACAGTTTTCCTATAGCCAGTTTTAATAATGGCAAAATTCTGGGATTAAGCTATTTTGTTGCAGACCAATTTGCGATCGGAGGCGATCCCAATACTCCAGATGTAGGAGGCAACAAATTTTTTGTGATTAACCAATCAGTAAATGCAACACAAGTAGGTACTGTAAGCTACGCTAAAGTACCCGAACCGTTAGCTCTTGGTGGTACGACTTTTGCTGCTGTTATGGGATTGTGGATGCAACGCAAGAAGAGAGCAACAAAAGTTATGGGTTCATAGCTACAAGTAAGTCACCTTATCCTTAACCCTAAACATGGGCAAGAATAAGGTGATTTAAAAAAGTATTTAAAATACTTCGCTAAATTACAGCAGTTTTCATTTATTTGAACCACACCTGTCATAGGGGCGCAAGGTCTTGGTGTCAACTTAAGCCAAAAACTATATCGGACAGACGTTTTGCAAATCCCTCACGCCCTCATCCCCTAACCCCTTCTCCAAGGGAGAAGGGGAATTGAAATGTCTAGCTCCCCTCTCACGGATGGGAGAGAGGGCAAAACGTTGTCACCAAGCGGGTTTAGCGTTAAGTTGACACGAATGGGCTTTGTGCGTGGCCTATTTACCTGAAAATAGCTGTAATCTGTTCCTATAGCCTTTAAAGACCACCAATAACGCCACCATCATTACGGGTAATTACTACTACTGATGAACGTGGGCGACCAGATGGGCCATAGCCTTGACTGTTAGGCCAATTGCTCGATAGCGTGGGATTCGAGGCATTCCCACTATCACCTGGGTGTTGGATGTTGATAAACATCGCTTTGCCATCGGGTGTACTAGTAATACCAGTTACCTCACAATCCGTAGGGCTGGTTAAGAAGCGCCTAACTTGTTTGGTGTTGGGGTCAGCACACGACATAGTGTTGCTACCGATGTTTGTCAAGTCACCACGACCATCACCTGCGTGGTCAGTCTGAACCCAGAGGTGGCCGAAGTCGTCGAACCAGAGACCATCTGGTGAACTTAAATCGTCACCTTTAATGTTGCCTTTGAGATTTGCTTCGGGTCTAGTTTTGTCGCCAGCTTCAAAGAAAATATCCCATTTAAAAGTTGTAGCTGTAACGCTGCGTCCATCTTCGCGCCAGCGAATGATATGACCGTAACGGTTGTCAGGACGTGGGTTGGGAGGATTCACAGGAGGACGCGCACCGCCTGCTGCTGTTGTGCCGTCTGGTTGGTTGGAGGAAACTGGGGTTGTGCCACGACGAGTATTATTGGTCAGCGTGCAATAGACTTCAATCTCTTTATATCCACCAATCCGAGGACGCACAGCTACCCACTCTGGGCGATCCATCATGGTTGCGCCGACGCGATCGCCAGCTTGTCTTGTCTTGATAAGCACCTCAGCTTGGCTTCTGAAACCATTTTCTGGTGTCAAACCACGCTGACCGTACACCAAAGGAATCCACTCACCAGTACCGTTGTCATTGAATTTGGCAACGTATAGAACACCGTTATCGAGCAAATCGCGGTTAGCAGAACGATTTCCGGGATTGAAAGGTTGGGCACAAACGAACTTGTAGATATACTCGTTGCGCTCGTCGTCACCCTGATAGAAAGCAACACGCTTATTGTCGTCAACCACAACCT
Organism: Nostoc sp. DedQUE09; assembly: GCF_034530915.1. Classification (NCBI taxonomy): domain Bacteria; kingdom Bacillati; phylum Cyanobacteriota; class Cyanophyceae; order Nostocales; family Nostocaceae; genus Nostoc; species Nostoc sp. DedQUE09. Next base: position 53,075 of record NZ_JAVRCE010000046.1, on the reverse strand, counting down.
GAGCGCTCTCATGCTTAAACCGACCAAGGGCAGTGCGCTTGACTGGTTTGCTTTGCGGATTGTAGGGATCAATCTCAACCACCCAACCAAATAAATGGGGTTCAAGTGGGTTGCTGCTGGCATCAAAGCGTGGATCAACCTCCGGCCAACGATAGCTAGATGATGTTGAAATGCCGTAGCGATTTTGTGCTGCCAGAATATCGGACTTTTCGATGCCCTCAATAGCAACTACATCTCCTGTAGGATTAGCAAAGTAGCCGTTCCAGTTCTCTTCACAAGTCAAGTAAGTGCCCCAAGGTGTGTAACCGTTGGCGCAGTTGTTGATTGTGCCATAAGCAGTGTAGCCGTCGTTGAGTGTGCCAGTGTCAACAGAGCCAGTTGGCCGAATTGAAAACTTCTTCGACTTTAACAAGGCATCGCCAGCCGCAGGCCCCGAAACTCTGATTTCAGTGTTAGCGGTAATGCGGCGACCATAAGACGAATTACGATTAAAACTCCAGTCATTGCCATTTTTAGAAATTTCTACAACAGACACACCATGAGCAGCCTGAGACTTCCGTACCTTGGCAATTGTGACTACATCCAGACCATCTGGATGCAAAATTGATTCCTGGGTATATTCATGGTTGACGCACAGTAGACCAGTATTGATTGGCTTATTTACAAAGCCTCTAAGTGATCTTGTTTGTGAACTTACTGTCCGACCAACAACATTCCCTGGTTGTAAAGGAAAGTAGTACATACCGTCATTGTGCATACCAAACTGCTTTTCTTGAGCAGCCGCATCTTGAGAAGCATCTGGTAGCCAAGTCGGGCCACCAGGTGCGATCGGATCTCCCCAAGCAATCAGTACTTTAGCTGTATAACCTTCAGGAACACTGACAAGATCCTTTTCCAGCAGTCCAGTAGCTGGGTTAAGTAGATTTGGTGGAACGCTCTTGAAGCCTATGCCAGCAAATCCCTTTCCCTTGGGAATTGGGGCTGCATCAACACTTTGGAGAAAGCCACCGATGGAAACATCGCCCAGAACAGTTACCACCGACGTACCCACAGCCGTCATGATGAACCGCCGCCGACTCAAGCTAACGCGGTCAATCACATCACGAATTGACTCGTTACCAGATGGGTTGAGGGTCAAATTGTTTTTAGGGTGAGAGCGTCCTTTCATTCTTTGTTCTCCGTTTAAGGCTTACGAGGTTGCTATTCAATTCATCTCTCAATAACATGAGTAATTTGGTAAATAAAAACTTTATATATTTACAACAATTACTTAGATTTTTATTGAGATTTGACACATATTTAACAGCTAATAAATAGCAATGAATAACAAATTAAGACTGTCTAATTCTGCTTACACAGACTAAAGTAGTCATGTTTCCCTTAATTTAGTTACTAAGTATTAACATCAGGTTATATATTGATTAATTCGAATTTATCAATAACTTTTTTTAATAAGAATATGTTTTCGATAATAGAAGAAGAATTCAGAGTCACGGGTCTGAATCTCCGACTGATTGAAGACCAGCAAACTTTCAATTTGGTAGGGGTTTTATACCAATTCCCAATTCACAATTCGCAATGGGCTAACGCCCCGTTCCGCTAACGCGATTAAAAAACTTAGAGATACTTGCCTTTCAGGGTTTACATCTGTTTCATAATTTTAGTGAATAGGTATTACAGCTATTTTCAGGTAGATAGACCACGCAGTAGGGGCGCAAGGTCTTGTGCCCCTAAGACAGGTGTGGTTCAAATATATGAAAACTGCTGTAAACCGAATTATTCAGACATTGGTAGACTTGCTCTAAGGGTTCGTGCTATACGCTTTTGCGGTCATAATTCAGAATGAATTGTGTTTGATAAATACAGATGGCTATCTGAGACTAAATTTCGACAAACAATAACTGTAAAATTGGTAATAACACAAACATTAAAATTAAGGTCTTCGGCATCAATAAACAGTCTTTATCCTACAAAAAAAGTTATTAAAAATAATGTAAGATATGAGTCAAAGCTGATATATTACCACAGATATAATAACCGCTTACGAATAAATTTTTAGGCGGGCAATGGTGCTAATTGAGAGTGTTATAAAATATCAGCTTAAATAAACTTACTGCGAGAATTTTTCGGGCGGATACCAATTACAGATGGTCGGGGAATACCTGTAGCTTGCTCCTTACCACCATCATTTTTTGAGATATTACTCGGCCAACTACTGCCACGAGGTAAACTCCGAGTTTGATTAAATGTACTACCATTCAAATCTAGTAATTCAATGCTGCGACTCAGCATTGTGCCATCGTTAATTGGACAATCTTCACCAGGATGTTGTACTGAAATAATCAGTGTATTTCCAACAAAACTTGGCCCAGTCATCTCACAACGCACTGGCCCATGAGCAAATGGTATTACCTGTCCGGCATTTGCACCACTGGTCGGGATATAAAATAGCCAGTTATTACCGAAAACTCCGGTAAAATCAGAAACATTACCACTAACTGTATGATCGATTTTGGTTTGCTTACCTTCAGCACCTACATTAAAACCATTGTGAGTGCCGGTAGACATATCTGTGACACCCCAAACATTTCTCTGATTGTCAAAAACTAGATTATCAACGTTGGCAAAACCAGCACCATTAACTGAACCGGCTTCGCCGCCTTGGGCAAATCTCTGCCACCGGAAGGTTAAACCTGTGGCATCAGCACTATCTTCAATAATTTTGTACAGTCCTCCTGATTGCTGAGTCGCCTTGGTATCTGTACTTAACTTGGCAACTTGAAAAATCCGCGAATCAGGATAACCATCGCTTCCCGGCGCACCATCAGTATAGGCAATAAAGACTTCTTTGGTGGTTGGATGCACTTCTATATCTTCTGGACGCGCTGTGGGAGTTCCCCCGACTAAATTTGCAGCTAAAAAGGCGTCACTCAGAACAGCACCTTGGCTAGAGTAGAAGTCAGAGAGTTTCTTATTTTGATAATCAGGTAGTGCTTTTGCTTCGTTAGTGCGATCGCATTTAAATGTACCACCATCTTTGGTTTCACCTGCAATCCCATTGCGTCTCGGTAGTGGTAAAAGACCTTCTTTTTGTACTTTCTGCAAGGCAGCAAATTCTACGGAAGATAGAACTGTCGGCGTAATTGGATTGGTAGCGGTAGTTAAAAGTAACGGTATCCATTTACCTGTACCGTCTGGATTGTAACGGGCAACATACAAAGTTCCCTTTTCCCATAAGCTACTGTTCGTTTTACTGGTAGGTGAAGAAATAGTGTTTGCGCTGACAAATTTCCAAGTGTGTCCCCCCCGTCTGTCATCACCCAAATAAGCAACCAATTTTTTGCCTTTTTCAACACGCAAAGCAACATTTTCATGGCGAAAACGACCCAACGAAGTATGTTTGCGGGGACGAAATTTCGGATTTTTGGGGTCAATTTCGACAATCCAGCCGTATTTTTCGCCAACTAATCCAAAAGTTTTGCCGATAGTTTTTTCTGTATAGTCTGTCTGAGTACCATTAGCTTTGACTCCTTCTGTAACGCTATTTTGGAAGTTTTCTTCCGCAGATAAAATCGTTCCCCAAGGAGTTTTACCGCCAGAACAGTTGAAAGCTGTACCAATAATTTTGTTGCCCAATTCATCAGAGGAGAGATTAAAAACTTGGCTTGCAGCTGGGCCAGTTCCGATTAAATAATTTTTGTCACCTTTTTGGTGGTTGCGACTTCCCCAAGCTGTGATACTTTTGTAGTCATCATTGCGTTGGCTATTGATACCCAACCCAGATAAGCCATGAATGCGGCGATTTTTGGCATCTTTGACTACAGCAAAACGTTTATTCTTATTCTGGCGAGAGATACGAACAATTGAGCCGCCTTGATTATATAAAAATTCCCCTTCAACTTCAATATTTCTGCTGGAGGGTAAAGCCCAACCAATTACGTTTTCAAATGCATCGGGTAGTCCTTTCAGATCGGATGAATCTTCTACTACTAAACTAGAAAATGGAAAACTAATGTATTCATGATTCACCCATAAATACCCGACATTATCAGTTTTACCAAGGGGAATAAACCCAGTAAAATCGTTGTTGTAACCGAAATAATCATCTTTGTTGGGAAAGACGCGATCGCCCCAGCTGACAATTACATAACGTTCGTACTCTGGCGGCACTATCACATCATCAATAACGTTGTAGTTATCTAACTTAATATCGGCAGATGCATTAAATATTTTTCCCTGAGCAATTCCTGTTGGTAAGAAATTTTTCTGTTGTTGATAAATTGGTAGAGGATGTGGTAAGCGTACAGGTGTAAAGCTGATACTGGCGGTTTTTTCATTTGCGCCACTAGCAAAACTATTTAGAAGTTTGTCTCCCAAAATAGCAGCACCAGCACTACCAGCAAGAAATATTAAAAGTTCTCTCCGACTTAATTTAGACATTCAACTTTCCTCTGGTGCAATCTAAAAATTTAGTATAAATAAACTCTAATTTGTGAGATTTTTTGGAATTTTAAATAATTAACAAACTATTAATAATAAAAGGATGATTATTTGATTATTTACTCTAGTTGATAATGATTAAGCTGAGGTTATAAGTTAATTAACTAAAAATTATCACCTCTGACTATTTCCTTAGCTCAAATCAAGTAAGGAACAGTGTCAGCGCCCCATCTGTCCTATCCTGGAGATGGATAAATCAATAGTGTTGTGGGTGAGACTGTGTTTTTCAGCATTGTGATACCGACTTATAATCGTCAACCGATTTTAGAAAAGTGCCTCCGCGCCTTGGAGTTGCAGGAGTTGAATCAGCCAACGGTTACTGATTACGAGATTGTCTTGGTAGATGATGGTTCTACTGATGGCACATTGGAGTGGTTAGCAGCACACAAAAAAGAGTTTCCCCATGTGCGCTGGTTTCAGCAAGATCATGCTGGGCCAGCTGCGGCTCGGAATTTGGGGGTAGAACAGGCACAGGGAGACACAATTATCTTTATTGATAGCGATTTAGTAGTGCTGAAAAATTTCCTGCAAGCTCATGCTGATGCGTTAGTGCAGGGTCAAGAGAAATTGGGGAGCGATCGCTTTTTCACTTACGGTGCAGTTATTAATACTTGCAATTTCCACAACCCAACGGCTGAACCCTACAAAGTCACAGATTTTTCAGCCGCTTTTTTTGCTACGGGAAATGTAGCAATTCCCAAACATTGGTTAGATAAAGCCGGACTTTTTGATACTAGTTTTCAACTCTATGGCTGGGAAGATTTAGAATTAGGTGTGCGGCTAAAAAAACTAGGTTTGACACTAATTAAATGTCCAGAAGCCGTAGGATATCACTGGCATCCAGCATTTAACTTAGAGCAAATTCCCCGATTAATTGACCAAGAAATTCAACGCGGACGAATGGGAGTTTTGTTTTATCAAAAGCATCCCACATGGGAAGTGCGAATGATGATTCAAATGACTTGGTTGCATCGCTTACTTTGGGGAATTTTGTCACTTAACGGTGTGTTAAACGAACGGACAATGGCTCCGTTATTGCAATGGCTAATTAACTTAGGTAAACCTCAATTAGCTTTAGAAATTGCCCGAATTTTCCTCAACTGGTATAACGTGAAGGGTGTTTATCAAGCCTATGCCGAAATACAGCAAGCATCGTGATTTAAACACCTTTGGTAAGTACCACCATGTAATCAACCGTGTAAAGATGCAGGATGTCGTGTAATGGGGGGAAGACGACATAGAGTAAAAGCGCAGACGCTCAGGTACGTTTGCTACGTGTTTGATAATACTTTAACCCACGGACTCCGCCCCAAATCCCACCTAGAATGGTTCCAGTTTGAACACAAAATAACCAAACAGTAATTAAATATCCTGCCATTATTCCCTGACTTAGACCACTCAGGTTAGGATTTGAGAAACTTGGGTCAGTTTTAAGCGTCCATTTATACCACAGCCAACCAAGAAAAAAACCAGCACTAGAACCAAGTAAGGCAACAATAAATGAGCGCAAAAATGTTAATAAACTGCACTTAAAATTTTTCAAACGCACTGTGGCGATCGCAAAAAATATCGCTCCTATCAGTGCTGCTATTGTTACTGTCGATAGAATTAATCTTACTATTGTATTGGACATTCCTCAATTATTCTTAAAGGATAATTATTTTATATTTTACTAATGTGTTCTGCTGATATCATCTTCAACCCATGTTTAGGCTATTGGACTATAAACTGCATCCTTTATGCCTTGGGTCAGATAAGTGAAATCTAAGAAAAGTAAAAGTATGCCAAGTTAAAGGAATAAATTACTTTTAAAAGGTAGGAATGCATAGTCAGTTTCTCTCTTAAACTAACTGAGATATATTACGTTAAAATCGCTCCACCCATTAAACGCTCATACCGATACTTCAACTCTTCTTTCATCAAATACCAGCGCTCTAAAGTAACATCCATCTCTATAATTTTCTCGGCTGCTTGGCGCGCTAAAAGTAAAACTTCTTCATCGTCAACCAAACTAGCTAAGGTAAAATCTGGCACTCCTGATTGACGAGTTCCCAGTACTTGCCCTGGCCCACGAAAACGCATATCCATCTCGGAAATAAAAAAGCCATCCTGAGATTGTTCCAATACCTTCAACCGTTGTTGAGCATCAGGGCTTCTGGAACTGCTCATCAACAGACAGTAAGACTGAGCCGCACCCCGACCGACACGCCCCCGCAGTTGGTGCAGTTGCGATAGTCCAAATCGCTCTGCATTTTCAATGAGCATTACTGTAGCATTAGGTACGTCCACACCTACCTCAACAACTGTAGTAGAAACCAAAATTTGCGTTTGTTTATCACGGAATTTGGTTATTGCTTCATCCTTTTCGGCTGAACTCATGCGACCATGTAGCAACCCAACTTGAAAATCGGGAAAAATGCTTTCCTGTAACTTTTGATGCTCGTCAACAGCCGATCGCAAATCTAATTTTTCTGATTCTTCCACCAAGGGCAAAACCACATAAACTTGTCTACCTTGGACAATTTCTCGGCGGATGAGGTCGTAAGCATGGTTGCGTTGCTGACCTGACAATACTGTTGTCTGAATCTTTTGTCGTCCTGGTGGTAACTCATCAATTTGGCTCACATCCAAATCCCCGTGTATCGTTAGTGCTAAGGTTCGGGGAATCGGGGTTGCTGTCATAGTTAACACATGAGGTTGATTGCCTTTTTGCTGTAAACGTGCCCGTTGTTCTACCCCAAAGCGATGCTGTTCATCTATCACTACTAACCCTAATTGCTGAAAGTTTACAGGGTCTTGAATCAAGGCATGGGTTCCTACTAACAAAGGTAATTCACCAGTTCCTAACTGAGAATGTATTTGTCTTCGTTTAGCAGCTTTAGTCGAACCTGTAAGTAATTCCACTGGTAAATGCAAGAGGTTAAACCAACTAACCAACTTGCGATAATGTTGTTCTGCCAAAACTTCTGTAGGAGCCATCAGCGCCGCTTGGTAGCCAGATTGAATTGCTGCAAGGATAGCTAGCACGGCGACAACCGTTTTCCCAGAACCGACATCACCTTGCACCAAACGATTCATTGGCACAGGTTTTTGTAAATCGTTGAGAATGTCGTTGAGGACTCGTTGCTGTGCGCCAGTGAGTTGAAAAGGCAGTATTTCGTGAAATTTCTCTACAAGTTGACCGCGTGGAACGAGGATGGCGCTGGTTTGAATCGCTCTTGCTTGCTGTTGACGTTGCAGTAACCCAAGTTGTAGGTAGAAAAATTCGTCAAAAACTAGGCGACGACGGGCAACTTGTAGGACGGCGCTATCGCTGGGAAAATGGATATTAGCGATCGCATCTTTTAATTCCATCAAACCATACTTCTGCCGCAAACCACTTGGCAAAGGGTCTTTTAGGTTAGCCGCAGCGGGTAAAGCAGCAATTACCGCTTGTCGTACTGTATTCGCCACCACGCCTTCAGTTAGTCCATAAATTGGTACTACCCGCCCAATATTTAGCGACTCAATCGTATCTCCTGGGCTTGCCAAAACCTCTAGTTCTGGATTATCCAGTGTCAAGCCGTATTTACTTTCTTTCACCAATCCACAGGCTGCCAGAATGCTACCTACTGGATAACGGCGTTTTAAACTTTCTTGCCAAGCGCGACTGCTAAAGCGCGTACCTGCGTAAAAACGACCAATTTTGATTTGACCGCTATTATCTTTTACTACCAGTTCTAAAATTGATAATTTCTGATTTTTAGGGCTAGAAAAGCAGTTGCAACGCTTCACTGTAGCCACTATTGTCACCGTCTCACCTGCCTGTAACTCGCGGATATTTACCTGACGCGCATAATCAATATGGTCACGAGGATAGTAGAAAAGCAAGTCACGGACGCTATGTAAACCAAGCCGTGCCAAATTATCAGCTTTTTTAAAACCTATTTCTGGTAAATCACTGAGTTTTTGCTCAATTTTTGGTGCAAGTCTCCGACTCACCTCAGTAACAATTGGAGATTTTGGACTTCGGCTACGCTCAGTCGAACGATTTTTAATTTTGGATTGATAAATTCTCCCTTGCTCCCCTGCCCCCCGGTCACTGAGCGTAGCCGAAGTGCTGCTCCCCTGCTCCTCCTTCCGCTGCTCCTCTTGCTGTAGTTGGGAAACATACCTACGAGTCTCTGCTACCAAATGCTGCCTTTCTTCCAGTGCTAGATGTGGATAACTAGCAAATTGCACCGCTAATCCTTGCCAACGGCGGCGTTCAGTGTGGGGTAAGCCTGTTGGGAATTTGCCCAAAGTTAAGCTTAGAAATTCACTGAAACGATATTCTCTGCCCATCAAGTCTGTAAAGCCACGTTCAGCTTCTATTGCCAAGGCTTTGTGCAATCGTATCCAATCTGGTTTTTCATTAGTCATTGGTCAGCAGAGTTAGGAGTGAGGAGTTAGGAGTGAGGAGTTAGGAGTTAGGAGTTAAGAATAAATAACTCATAACTCATAATTCATAACTCATAACTTTATTCAAACCAACTAGCGCGCCATGCAGCTTCCGCTTCAGCGATCGCCTTTTCTTTATATCTCTTTTTATACTCTCGTCCTAGTTTGTTTAGTTGAACTAAAATACTGCGGATTCGCTTGCGATCGGAGGAAAGTGTCACATCAGCAAATTCAATTTCTCCTAGCCGCAGGTTAATAGCCATAATTTGAGTCAGTCCAGAATCTTCTGACTGTTGCTCATTTTCAATTTCAATTACTAAATTTAATAAATTGGGTGGCCCTGGCATGACCTCAGCAGATGCTTCTGATGCTGCCGCCGCTGCTGCTAAAATCGGCTCTGGTAATTTTTTCGGCAATACTCCAGCTTTTTGTAACAAAAGATTAGCATCATGCGAAAGTTTTTTCAGTATCTCTTGCGCAACCTCTTCTAATTTTTGTTGCCATTTTGCCAGTTCTATAGGATCGGAGGTGTTGGCAGTGAGATACTGAGAATTAGAAGTGTCAAGAAATAGTGAAGATGAAGAAGGTATTATTTCTTCATCCACCTCATGCATTTCATCTCCTTCATCTATCTCATCTACCTCATCTTCCCCTGATTCTTCACTTGTAAGATAAATGAGCAATTGTTCAGCTGCGAGTTCACCCAACTTGCGGATGGCTTGTTGCAATTGTTGGCGCTGATTCAATGACAAATGCAAAAAGTTTTCGGGATATCCTTGGGTACAGAGATGGTAACTCGCGAGAATCAACTGTTTGCGTACAGCTAGTCCCAAGGTATTTAGATAACTAGCATAAGCACTTTGTAGTTCGATTGCGATCGCCCGGATCGCTTCTTGGAGTGCTGCAATATCCTGCTCAATTCGCTCGATTGCTCTTGCCATATTTTTTCGCTCTTGCCCATCTGAACCATTACATAGTACAAATGTACAAATTTATTTTAGGATAACTTTCCAGAGAATTTTATATTTTAAATTAAATGCGATATTTTCTGTCTTTTAGGGAACTCCAAGAAATAAATTATCCAATATTGTGGGGTGGGCATCTTGCCCGCCATATCGACTGGGCTATCGTGTCGCCCACCCCACAGGAGTTAGGATATTTTTTTATTTGTAAGTCTCTTACTAAATAAAAGACAGGTCAGGCTATTTGCTTGACCTGTACTTTAAGCAGTTAGGAATTAAGAATTATAAGTTATGAATTATGAAGTTAACTTCCTATTAACTCCTAACTCCTAACTCCTAACTAATATTACTTAGTGCCCATTTGTGCAGCGACTTCATCAGCAAAGCTGATTTCTTGCTTTTCAATGCCTTCGCCCAGTATATAACGGACAAAGCGAGTCACTTGAATCTCTTCACCTAATTGAGTCTTGACTTGTTTTATCAAGTCTTCTACGGAAATACTCTGATCGCGAATGTAAGGCTGATCGAGCAAAGTCAATTCTTTCAGGCGTTTTTCAATCCGTCCCTGAACAATCTTTTCTTTGATGTTTTCAGGCTTGTTTGCCAAATCATCCTTGCCCATTTCAATGTCTTTTTCCTTTTGGGCAATTTCGGCGGGGATTTGGTCTACGCTCACATACTCGACATTGGGACAAGCCGCAACTTGCATTGCAGTGTTCCGTGCCAAGGTTTGGAACTCTGAATTAGTAGCCACTGACTCAGTTTGGGAACCCAGTTCTACTAATACACCAACTCGACCGCCAGTGTGAATGTAGCTGTCTACTACGCCTTGTGTGCCCTCTGCTATTGCAAAATTAACAAAGCGGCGCACTTGGATGTTTTCACCAAGGGTGGCAATAGCTTGCTTGATGGATTCTTCTACAGTCGCACTTTCATTCTCAATATAGGGTTGAGCCAGCAAAGACTCAACACTATCAGCTGTCGCTGCTTGCTTTGCTAAGTTCTTAACTAAAGCTTTAAAAGCCTCGTTACGAGCAACAAAGTCGGTTTGGCAGTTGACTTCTATAAGTACACCCACTCGACCTTCGGGCTGAATGTAAGTGTCTACTAAACCTTCTGCCGCAATGCGATCACTTTTTCCCCCCGCCTTAGAGATGCCCTTTTTCCGTAGCCAGTCTATGGCTTCTTCTATATTGCCATCAGTCTCTATCAGCGCCTTTTTGCAGTCCATCATGCCAGCACCAGTTTTTTGGCGTAGCTCTTGGACGAGTTTTGCAGATATTTCCGCCATGTTGCCTCAATTCCTAACTTGACCTCGAGTTGTAATCACTCACCTAATTTAGTACTGAGTACTGAGTTTTGTTAGCGTTAGCGGGGCGTTTAGCCCGTGCTGAGTTTTGAGTGTTCAGTTATCAATTTTATTCTTCATTGACAAATCACAACTTACAACTTCAAAAATCAAGACTCAGCACCTATTCAATTTGCTGAGTCTTTCTATCTTACTCAGCACTCAGCACTCAGCACTCAGCACTCAGCACTCACCACTCAGCACTATTCTTCTGTTTCCTCATCGGGAAGTACGGCATCAGTATATTCGCTTTCTTCGTAGTCATCGTCATACTCACTACCGTCGTAATCTTCGTAATCATCCTCAACATCCAGCTGACCGTGACGACCTTCATAAATGGCATCTGCCAATTTTCCGACTATCAGCTTAATCGATCTGATAGCATCGTCGTTTGCTGGGATGGGGATATCTACTACATCGGGGTCACAGTTTGTATCCAACATGGACACAATGGGAATATTCAGCTTTTGGCATTCTTGAACTGCGTTGTATTCCCGACGTTGGTCTACGATTACCACGATATCGGGCACTTTCCGCATTGTTTTAATGCCGCCCAAGTATTTCTGAAGCTTCGTCATTTCCCGACGTAGCATTGATGCTTCTTTTTTCGGCAATAAATCTAGTGCGCCAGTTTCTTCACGGCGTTCTAAATCTTTCAGACGGTCAACCCGTGTTTTGATGGTTGCCCAGTTGGTCAACATTCCGCCCAACCAGCGTTGGTTAATGTAGTGTGAACCACAACGGCTAGCTTCTTGGGCAATAATTCCAGCTGCTTGGCGCTTGGTGCCGACGAAAAGAAATTTCTTCCCTTGTTCTGCGTGCGATCGCATGTAGTTGTAAGCATTATCCATCAACTGGGCAGTTTGCACCAAGTCGATAATATGCACGCCATTGCGGGAAGTATAAATGTAAGGAGACATTTTTGGGTTCCAACGCCGGGTCTGATGCCCAAAGTGAACCCCTGACTCCATCATTTGAGCCAATGAAACTACTGGCATATATTTTTCAACTCCGATTCGGGTTAAACCTCCATCCAAGTGTATTTCCCAATCGGGAAACACCCGAATTCTTAGATGTGCGAGATTAGTTAACCATACTAGGTTAGCATATTCCGAAGAGTTGTAGTTGCTTGACCGAATGAGGGCAAGAAAATAGCGCTGCCTACTCAACAATCAAGCAGCACTTAAGTAATGAAAATCTTGCTGTTTTAAAGGTCTACTCGCGGTCTTCTCGATCTTGGGGTTTAGGTTTTTGTCGCCGTTGTTCGATCTGATCGTCGATAGTTTCTCTCATTTTGCGATCGGCAGCGTCCATCGCAGAATACTTAAAGCGGTTGATTATGCCACTGAACAAGTTGCCAAAGAATCTTTCAATTTCTTGCATAATTTTATACCTCACTATTTAAAGGTAAATTTTTATTGATCTTGGACTTTCTAGTGGAAGTAGGAAATAAAACGCTAACCTATCCTTGAAGTATCTGTTAATCTCTTAGCGTCTCTGGGTGCTTAAAGGGCTGGCGATTTATTTATCCTTTGATTCAGTTTTGCTTGTGAATGACTGTATAAAACAGTCTGCTCAATAAAATCAGTATTGTTGAGACTTACTAGATTGAAACGCGTTAGAGATTCATCTATTGTATTCTGTCTCAGGTAATAAATGTAGCAAAGACACAGGTAACAAATTGTTTACTTGACATTGGGCTGAGATATAAGCAAAAACCTGCAAGATGATCTGGAAAGGCTTGATTTTCTGTTGTGAAAAATTCAGACATAGCAAGTCTTCAAACCCAGAGAGGATAAAGTTTTTCAGACCGTCTTGCAGAAAACTACACATAAGGTTTTATGTATGGTCTAAAATACTACTCATTTCTTGCTGATAACGCTTGGGAGTTGTGCGTAGCATTCGTTGAAACACAGATGTCATGTGACTTTGGTTGCCAAATCCCGCTTCTGCGGCTACCTGTGCTAGCGATCGCTTTTGGTTTTGTAAGAGTTTTTGGGCAAGTTCCAGCCGACACCGGAGGACATATTGATAAGGCGACAGTCCAGTTGTGACCTTAAATGCTCGTGCGAAATGGTAGGGACTGAATCCTACCGTGCCCGCAATTTGGTTCAGGTTAAGTTCGTGGGATAGATGCGCTCTGATGTATTCCAGGGCAAGCTTTAACAAATTTGGGTCTAAAAACTCTGGTGAACGTTTGAGCCGTCCAGATAGGTTTGAACGTCGGTAAATGATTTGTGCCAACACCGCCGTTGCAACTGATTCTAAGTAAAATGCACCACCAGTTTGTCCATTAGAAAAAAACTCTTGTATAGCGATCGCAGCACTCAAACCCCAGTGAGTTTTGGGAATTTGCCCTGGCTGTAATTCAATTCTCTGTCCCTCTGCTTCCACTTTGACTATCCGCTCTAGAAAAGATTGAGAATATCCAAACACCACAAAACAAGAAGCGTCTTCCACCGAAGTATAAGTACTGCCTTGAGGCACAATATCAAAACCTCCTGGTAGCGCTTGATAAGGTTGCAGTCGATCAGCATTGAAAGCCGCAATCCCACGAGTTTCCCCAAAACTTGTGACTATAAGGTTAAGTGGTGAGCGAATATTAACTTCTAAATGTCCTGGCGGAATGATTGCTACCATCAACTCTGGTGTTTCTAACCAGTGTCCCCACTGGGGTAGAGCTTCTAGTGGGGGCTGATCGAGGGGAATTTTACATTCTGGGGGATTAAACAAAAACTCTTTTAGCAGATTCATGGGCAAAGGCAATTAATAGCCAGTTAAATGCAATACCCTATTGTCTCAAAAAGCAGATTTCGATATTCCGCAAGAATTGAAAAGACAGTAACAATTGCAGTCAAGTATTTTCAAAGTTAGGATTTTGATTCGAGTGATTGTCAATGCCTGTTCTGATTCCTATTTCAACCTTTTTTATCGGCTGTCATGGGCTACTTGCTTTGGGTTTATCCTACCGAGTGGCAATGGAACGCACCCGTACTCGGATTTGGCATGGTGCATCTCCAGTTGAGGTTGCTTCACAGCCCAATTACCTAGAGCATCCGAATGCTTGGGCAGAGGTTGTGGAAAAAATGACACAACAATCTCTTGTCACGAAAAACATAGAAGACGGAGTGTTACAGCGTACTATCCGAGCGCATGGTAACTTTGCAGAATACGTACCCCTTAGCCTCATATTCCTAATTGCCCTAGAGTGGATGCAAGCTGGCAAGGGACTGTTGTGGATGCTAGGTACTCTATTGACACTAGCTCGGATTGCCCATGCTTGGGGATTAATACAGACTTATGGGCCATCACCGGGCAGGGCGATCGGTTTTTTCGGTACTTGGCTAGTTTATATTGTCGGCAGTCTGGCTTGTCTTTACTACAGCGTGCAGCAATTTTTATAGTCCAGCGACGGTTCTAACTCAAAAATTATAATGCTTAAAGCAATTGATACCGACCTTTGGGTTGCTGAACAACCTCTAAAATATTTTGGCTTGGAAGTAGGGACGAGGATGACCGTGATTCGTCTGACCAGTGGTAAATTAATGGCAATCTCGCCTATTGAGATGGATGACGCAACTATTAATGAGCTAAATCAATTGGGGGAAGTGATTCATATTGTCGCCCCCAATTTGTACCATCATCTATTTGTTGCTGACTTCAAGCTGTGTTACCCCGATGCCAAACTATGGGCAGTATCTGGTCTAGAGCATAAACGACCAGATTTGCGAATTGACTATATTATTAGCGATCGCACCATTCACCGAATTGACGAAGTTGAGTATTTATTAATACAAGGATTTAACACATTGGATACTA
This sequence comes from Nostoc sp. DedQUE09, assembly GCF_034530915.1. Classification (NCBI taxonomy): domain Bacteria; kingdom Bacillati; phylum Cyanobacteriota; class Cyanophyceae; order Nostocales; family Nostocaceae; genus Nostoc; species Nostoc sp. DedQUE09. Next base: position 38,027 of record NZ_JAVRCE010000046.1, on the reverse strand, counting down.
GCGGATGTTCACCGCTCAATGAATGCGTCTTTTTTCATGCCAAAAGCCGAACTTTGATTGTCACCGATACAGTTTTCCATTTTGACGATCAATGTTCACCAAGCACAAGGTTAATAGCCAAACTTCTAAGTGGTTATAACCAACTTCGTCCATCGTTATTGGAGAAATTTGCAACTCAGGATAAAGTCAAAGTCAAATGGTCAATTCAACAACTTCTCACTTGGGATTTTGAACGAGTAATCATGGCGCATGGCAGCATAATTGAACAAGATGGTAAACCTCAGTTTAAAGCAGGTTATGAGTGGTTTTTAGAAATCTCTTTGTAGCAATACTTAACCCATAAGTTAAGTCGGCACGATAAAATCCATGTTTAATTACACCCGGCGTGTTACTGAATAGTATCGGGATCTACATTTAGCGATGGCTGCGCCAACGCCAAGGGCGAACGCAACCTTGCCTTTAACTGCTCTATCTGCAATTCTGCCTGTTCTGCTCGTTGGCGTTCTTGTTCTGCCAGTTCTTCTGCCTGCTGTTTTGCTAAAACTTCCTGCCGTAAAGCCTCTGCCAGTTCATCAGGAATCAGTAATTTTTCACCCGTATCCTCTCGATAAAACCCAATTAACCTTCCCTCAACTACCAAACGCAGTTGTAACGGTTCACTGCGTCCATCTTGTATGGGTTCGTAGATTTCTCCCCGCAGGCGATAGCCACGTAGCTGTTGTTCCACCCACTCGCCTTTAGGGTCAAATAGCCAGTATTCCTTGACGCCTAGCTGCTTATAAAGGGTCTTTTTGAAGATTTCGTCTTGTCCCTTAGTACCAAAGGATGTCATTTCAAAAATAACTGTCGGTACTTGACCCTCTTCCCAGATTTTATAGTTGTCTCGACCGGCAGGTGCAACATCAAAAATCACCATCACATCTGGAGCTACCCGCAACTTGGGAAAGCCTTGTGCATAGAAAAGAAATTGATTTGCCAATACTGTTGCCTGACGATTTGCCAGATGCTGTTTCAGGACTTCTAAGGTAGTTAGTAAAGCATAAAGGTGGTCGTAAGTTTCTGCCACTGGTTGACCATCAGCACTGGGGTAGAAGATTTCTGATTCGACACTAACAGGTACAGTAACCGTCATGGTTATAAAATCAGTGCTACGAGATTATTGTAGAACAACTCTAGTTCTTCCTAACTTGAGATGTGCAAGCTTTTCAAAATATAACTAGATAACTCACAAAAACCTTCCCCTTCGGCAGCGTTAGTAATATAAGTAGGATGATATTTCAACTGATTCACATATTCCAGGACATTTGCCACGCCTACAGAAATAGGAAAATAACGCCGATCGAATAAACTTTCATCATTGGGGCTATCACCCACAGTGACAATTTGTTCTGATGAGTACTGGGGCAAATATTCGCGCAATACCTGCAACAATCCCACAGCTTTATCTTGTCCTTGGGGTTTAATGTGACACTGCACGTTGCTATAGGTAAATCCCCAACCCATTTGTTGACAAAGACTGTCTAGGGTTTGTAGTTCGTCTTCACGCAAACCAGCTACATCAAAAGTCCAGTCGGTGATGCGAAAGCGATTATCAGCAGATTCTTGGATTTGAGAAAATTTAGTTTGTAAATTCTTAAAAGTCGTAGCCAAGTGCTGGCGATGCTGAACTAAATCAGGAATGGGTGTTAGGACTATTGGTTTCTGATTTCCAGGTGGAAAGAACAAACCGCCATTTTCTGCCATCGCACCTGCCACTGGCATCAAACTACTCAATCCACTTACCCACCCAGCAGAACGTCCGGTGACAATTAGCACTTTAATGTCAGCTGCGGCTAAATCCTCTAAAGCTTGCAGCAGTGCAGGAGTAAATTTTCCTCGCCTAGTCAGAGTGCCATCCATATCTGTGGCTATCAGACGAATATTGCTAAAGCTTGTAGATGAAAACTCAGACAGGGCAGGGATGCTCTGGTGTCTGGACATATACGGTTTGTAAAAGGCTGTAAAGAATATTAATCATACAGCAAGATGACCTTGAAGATTTGGGCATCCTAAACATCAGGAGTCAAGTTTTTCAGTTTCCCACCATGTCCACTTCAATGTTTCTTGCCCAATCCTCCGGGAAAAAGACTACTAAAAAGGCATCCCAGGAAGTGCCAGCAAGTAATCCTGAAATACCACCATTATTGTTGGTAACTTCTGGAGGACTGGCTTTAGTGGTGATTGCTTTGATTGTGTTTATTAAACTCCAGAAGGATAAGCTGGATAAAAAACTTAAGTTTGAACAATTCCGCGCGCGAGAACTAGAGAAAAAGTTTAAGCTGGCGCTGGAAACAATTCGCAAAATGGAAACTAATCCCGATTTGGTGAACTCACGGGACTTTAACCTGGATTATCTGCGAATGCGGATGTCAGAGGAGGTGTTTCACTTTGCAATTCTTAATCAAATAAAGATTCAGATCAAAGAAAAAATTTCTCAAGCCCTGCGTCCAAGTCAAGCCCAACAAGGATCGGTTGGAATTGCTAACAGTGCTGGACGGCAAGTAGATGAAATTTTTGATGTCGAGTATGAAACTGGTAGTCCAGGGAATTCTGCTAAACGGGTGCTGTTTCGGATTCAAATCCGGTTAATGAAATTACCGACGCAAGCAACTTCTGCGACTATTAGTCAAATTATTGATTGTATAGAAACTTACCTAAGCCCTATAGAAGACGAAGATAGTTGGCAACCAATAATTCAAGGTCGGATTGCTACTATGCATTGGGATCAAAAGGCTAAACCTACGCCTCTACTAGTACTGGAACAATCGAATGAAGGGGTGAATGTAACTTTTCGTACTAGCCGCCAACCAAATACTCCAACTCCGCCAAAGTCACCTGGAATTAAAAAATCAGGCTCGGCTAGACAATAAATTGTGACAACTCTCACCGCTAATTGCAAGCAATGTAGCGGGAGCAACATGATAATGAAATTCTTTTCTAAGTCTAGCAATATGCAAATGAAGCTTTGCAACCTTGCTGGATTGCTTGCTGTGATTCTTAGAAGATTTCATCTTAATTTCATTAGATCATTAGATCATTAGAATTAGAAAACTGTTAGATAAGATTTATGCAACTGCTATTTTTAAGGAATGGCTTTTTGGCGTTAACTTTTACTGCGATCGCCTCAGTCGGTGGGTTAATCACAGGTTGTACTGGTACTGCTTCCCAAAACCAAAGTGAAGTAGCAAATAAAACCGCCGCCAATGCTAATGACAAGCAGATGATGAATCACGGTGGTGGCATGAATCACAGTATGGGAATGGATTTAGGCCCAGCCGATGCTAATTTTGATTTACGATTTATCGACGCTATGATACCGCACCATCAAGGGGCTGTGGAAATGGCGAATGTTGCGCAGCAGAAATCAAAACGTCCTGAAATCAAAAAGCTAGCAGACAATATCATCAAATCGCAAAAGCAAGAAATCACTCAGATGAAACAGTGGCGACAAGCTTGGTATCCCAAGGCAGGAGATAAACCAATGGCTTACAACAGTCAAATGGGCCACATGATGGAAATGTCGTCTGATCAAATGAAAGCCATGATGATGAGTCAAGATTTAGGTGCAGCTGATGCGGAATTTGATCTGCGCTTTATCAATGCGATGATTCCTCACCACGAAGGGGCTGTAACAATGGCGCAAGATGCCTTAAGTAAGTCGAAACGCCCTGAAATCAAGAAATTAGCCCAAGAAATTGTTAAAGCCCAAGAGATAGAGATTAAACAAATGCAACAGTGGCGAAAAGCTTGGTATAACAAGTAGTTCGTAATATGGTTTTTGCGGAAATTTTATAAGTATCTGTGTAAATCTGCAAGTAACCAATATGTATTTGCGGTTGGGAATTTTAGGAGCGATGTCTACAATCTGACTTTTTACGGTATCTGGAAAACCTCTCTTCTATTTCTCTCTCCTAAAAGGAGGAGCCACTGCGTTGGGCGGCTCTGCCGACTTGAAGCACGTGGCGTTAGAGACTTTGAATTTTCCCCCTTCCCGCGTCGGGAAGGGGGTTATATTAGCTCGCCTAGATCGGCAACCTCTGCCATTACGACATGAATGTTGCTTAAATGATATTGTTAATGACTTAATAGAGGAATTTGCAGCGATCGCCTTTTCTGCCAAAGTAAGACTGACATCTGCAATCAGAGTCGAGCAACCTCTAAATATCGGAGGTGATTCTGAGCAACTCTATCGTCTGGTTTCTAATTTAATTATCAATGCAATTCAATATACGCCACAATTTGGAAAGGTGACTGTTGTCTTAGATCGCAGTGAAAATTATGCTGTGATTCAGGTTCAAGATACAGGTATTGGTATTCCACACCAGGAACTGACTCGGATTTTTGATCGCTTTTACTGAGTGAATAGCGATGCCTACGGCGGGCTGCGCCTACGCTCTCGTAAAACTGGCGGTTCTGGATTGGGGTTAGCGATCGCTCAGGCAATTATTCAGTCACACCAAGGTAGTTTAAACGTGCAGAGCCAATTAGGTAAAGGTAGCACTTTTACTATTCAATTACCCTTAGATGTCACACCAATTTCCCAATTTAAATTGCTGTATCGTCGCCAGCCTAAATTTAAATAAAATTTTCTTACCAAACTTTACTCATATTTAAAATAAACCCTGCATCTGAACTTGTTATCTAAAGCAGAGGACAAACCTTTCACTTCCAATCCCACTAATTAGCAATCGCTCTTTTTTGTTATTCAGTAATTGTTGAGTCCAATCGGTAAACCCACCATCTACAAGGAAATATTCTGTTCCTGATGAGTCACGACCATAGATATGGAATCCAGCACTATCATAATAGCCACGACCAGTTTCACGCTCCCGATCAAAGGCAAAGCTAATTTGTGGATATTGGGTGGCTAGTTTTTCGAGTACGGAGACTTGAAGCGCATTGTAGCGAATTTTATCAAACGCGGTTAACGAGACACGCACATCTGCAATCACAAACCCACTATGGTTAGCTGCTTCAAACAGCCGAAAATAGAATTCCAAATGTTCTATGAGAGCATCAATCTCAAAACTATAAGAACCTCTATCACGTCCAGCCGTACAAAGACCCAGTAAACGAAAATGCTGGAATAAGTTTGGACTATTTACTTGCTGGGTGCGTAAAACACGATGACTGGCACACAATTTTATGATTTCATGGTCGCGTGTATGTTTAGCAGCCCGTCTGCGCTTTGCACACTCTAACGCCAGAACGTTTGTTACGTCCGCAGTCACTTCGGTATTGCGAATGGTGGACAGTACCTTGTTTTGGTTAACTGTTGCTACGACAGAGTTTGTCCCCAGCGGAGAAACGGGGGAAAGTTCTAGCGCCTCAAACCCTGGTGGGAGAACGGAATAAGCAAGGTGATCAAATTCAAGTTGTTGTTGGGGATTCACTTGCGACGGCACTACAAAGCGATTGTTTTCATACTGCTTTAAGATGTCGCTGGGTGTGAGGGAGGCTGCATGTTGGCGATAAACTTCAAGTAGGAGAGATTGTAAGTCTGACAAGCTCAACCGATTCGTCAAGATATCAAGAAGGTCTGGAGTATCGGCAGCAGCGAGAATGCGCTCAATGATTTTGTCTGGCATATAGCAGTTTTTCAGTCAAACCTTTTTCTGACATTACGGTAAAAAAACAAAAATCGCTGTATTTTGCCAGACATCATTATTTATAAGTTTATTTATAAGTTTTCCTCCAGGTTTCGATGCCTAGCCAACTGACTATATTCTCACGCAAAGAAACAAAGACGCAAACATATAACTTTGCGCCTCTGCTTTTTTATCCGAAATCATTTTCAGATTTACTTGTTAGGCTGAGGAGTTAACCGTAGATAGGGTTTAACTTCCTCATAACCTTTGGGGAATTTCTGTTTGAGTACTTCTGGATCTTTCAGTGAGGGGACAATTACAACATCCTCTCCATCTTTCCAGTCAGCTGGTGTCGCCACGCTGTAATTATCAGTCAATTGCAGAGAATCAATTACCCGCAAAAGTTCATCAAAGTTACGTCCTGTGCTGGGAGGATAGGTGAAACTCAGACGGAGTTTCTTATTGGGGTCAATCACGAAAACCGATCGCACCGTCACAGACGCATTAGCATTGGGGTGGATCATGTCGTAAAGCTCAGAAACCTTGCGATCTGCATCCGCCAAAATTGGGTAATTGAGGGTGGTGCTTTGAGTTTCTTCAATGTCTCCCACCCAGCCTTTGTGAGATTCTACGTCATCAACGCTGAGTGCGATCGCTTTGACATTGCGCTTGTCAAATTCTGGTTTGAGCTTGGCAACTGTGCCGAGTTCTGTTGTACAAACAGGTGTAAAATCAGCAGGGTGAGAGAACAGCACAACCCAGCTGTCACCTGCCCATTGGTAAAAATCGATGTCGCCGTGTGTTGAGGCTTGCGTAAAGTTGGGTACTGTGTCACCTAGACGGAGAGCCATGAGAGATTCCCTGTAGTTAGAAAGGCATATATATTCTAGTATGCCATCATGACATAAAACCCCTATTTCCCAATCGGACTTTAGCAGTTTGAAACAAAATTTTAAGTTGTCAACACTCTCAGATAAGGGACAAGAGAGAGATACAAACTATTGACTAAATTACACATTTATGCTTTTAATTGATATGTTTTTCCTACAGGTTTTTCTTTACATAGAGGATTGCAAATATCAGGGTGATAGCCAACTACAAGCCATTGCATATTTAATATTATTGAGTTGCAACATTTCCACATTATTGCAGAATTCGAGAAACTTTCTTGGCATAGATGCAAGATTGTGAGAAATTTTTAGGTTGTTGCAAACTTAATTGTCATAAAGCAAGTAGTGAGAATAAAGATTATAAATATGTTTACTATTTTTTAATTTTGAATTAATGATAATAATCTTTTTGGTGATTGGTGTTATCCTCAGCACAACTGCGAGTTTTGTTTTTGGAGTTCCCTGGTTGATGCCGATTTTAGGCGCTGCTGTTCCATATCCCATTTTCTTTTTACAAGTGCGTCGTCAACAATATAAAAGTGCTTTTTGGTGGATGTTACTGTGGGGAGTTTTCCAGAGTATTGCTGTAATTGTAGCAACAGCAATCGCACCACAAACAGCAGCAAAAGTTATCCTTCGTGGACAATCATACACTACGGAAATGTTCCACTGGATTCGCACGGGAGAAGGTATGGAAGGTTCACTCAATTTATTTTTACCAGACCATTTATTGCACTATGGGATTTTTTGTATTCTCTGCATTGTAACTATTAGTAGCATGGCATTAATATTCGGCACTTGGATGCTGAATTACATGAACTTTTATGTTGCAGAATTAATGAAAGTTAGTGCTAAACCAAGGTTTAGCAGGTATTTTAGGGTGGTATCCTTGGTCTATTCTGCGGATAATCGGGTTTATCGCCACTGGGGTGGCTTTAGCTGCTTTAGGATTAAATCTAATAACTCGCATTAGAGGCGAAGTTCCGAAATCTCCCTTTCCAAAAACTTATATATTAATTGGGATTGGTTTTGTGATTGCGGATATTGTTGTCAAAGCGGTTCTAGCACCTATTTGGCAAAAACTGTTGTTATCTGCGTTGGGTTAAATTCATTTGTTTGCCAGAATTTTTTCGTAGGCTTGAATTGTTTGCTTTGCGATCGCATCCCAGCTAAAATTTTCCAATGCATATTTTTGGGCATTTAATCCCCGTCGTTGGCGTTCTGCCGGATTTTGCAAAGCTTCTTGCAGTAACTCTACCAGTGCTTGCACATCTGTTGCACCTACCCAACCAGACTCGCTATCACGTATCTGTTGACAAATATGTACTTGGTCAGAAATAACTACGGGTACACCTGCAACCATCGCTTCAGCTACAGCAATCCCAAAATTTTCGTAGTAAGAAGGCAAGACAAATAAATCAGCCGCTTGTAGTAAACTAACTTTGAGTTCACCAGTAACAAAGCCTGTAATTGTAGTGTGCGATCGCAATGGTGAATTTTGAATTTGGGATATTATCTTTTGTTCGTAATCTGGTTCTTGCGGATTAGTACCAGCTAAGACAAAATGAAAGTTATAACCAACCGTTAACAGCTTCTCTAGCGCTGGAATCAACAAATTTAACCCTTTTTTCGGGTCAATTCGTGACATAAACAGCACCAACGGTACATCCTTTGGTATTTCTAACTGACTATATACACTTTTAACAGAAGATTGACGAGGAATCACACCCAAGGGAATCACCAAATCTGGTGTAGATACTCCAAATCGTTCTGATATTTTAGCTTCTTGGTCGCTGGTAAAATGAATTGCAGCCGCACTAGCTAAATTTTGACGTTCTATAATTGCGACATAAAGCTGTTTTAATTGCTTTTTCTTCTGTAAATCAGCCGGATCGAGAGTACCCAAAGGACGGAAAATATAAGGTAGCTTTTGCTGACGACACACAAGAGCAGCAGCACTAATTATTGGCGAGAATAGAGCATGAATATGTGCTATGTCAAACTCATGAGCGTGACGTTTTAGCCAGTTTAATAAATCTAGGGAAAATTTGTAGCGACGAAACGGCGCACAACGAAAGTAAATTATTTCATAGCCATCTTGTTTAATTGGGCGATTTAAAGGAACATCCAGAGGTGTTTGACCATTATCGCCATTACTATCAGTTGTGAGAATTGTAACTTCTACTCCTTCTTTTACTAACGCTGGAGCTAATCCTAGTACCATTTGACTCGGCCCACCGTAAATTAGAGAAATTGAGGGAACAATTTGTAATATTTTCATTTTTTGTCATTTGTCATTTGTCATTTGTCCTTTGTTATTCACTAATGACTAACTCTTTATAAAATTCTAATTGCTGTTTAGCCAAAGCTTTATTTGTATATTGAGTCATTGCTTTTTGATAACCCATTTCACCGAGAGTATGAGCAAAATCTGGTTTATCCATTAATTGAACTAAGCAATTAGCAAGAGCTTGAACATCACCTTCAGGAAATACTAAGCCAGCATTGCCAATTACATAGGGAATTTCCCCGGAATCAGAACCAATCACAGGAACTTGGCAAGCCATTGCTTCAATTAGCACATGACCAAATTGCTCTTTCCAGCCAGCAGAAGTTAAAGTTTTAAACTTGTAAGTTGTTTCTGAAGGTAATACTAAAGTACTCATTAAATTGATATAGTTTGCAACCTGATCATGGGGAACACTTTCTATCAAAATTAATCGTTCTTTAATATTGTTTTCTGTTGCAATTTTCATTAATTCACTTTGCAACTCTCCCCGTCCCAATAACAGTAGTTTCCAAGGTTTGTTTTTCAAAGTAGCTAAGGCTTGCAAAAGCGTTAGCAAACCCTTTTCTTGCACAAAGCGCCCTACAAAACCTACTACAAAATCCTCTTTTTCAATACCCAACTTAGCTGCTAACTCTGGTTGAGCTTTGGGAGTAAATAAACTTTCATCTACACCCAATTGTGGCATGACTTTAATTGCACCTGTATATCCCCGTTGCCGCAAAATCTCTGCTCCATCTTGATTGCCAGAAATAATACCGTGGCTGTGGTTGAGGTTATATTTTTCTAATAAAGAAATTGGCAGTTTCAGTTCATAAGGAAGATTCCACCAGGTAAAAAATACGTTTTTTGCCTTGAGTCCTAATAGCTGATTTAAGGCAATCATTTGAGTATAAGCCAAGGCTCTAGAACCTTGTTCAACTTGGATGATTTGCGGGCGAAATTGTTTTAATAAAGATATCAAATCAGCACCAAAGGTAAGGAGTCCCTGATGATTTTGACTAAAATTAGAAACTGGAACTATTTTAAATCTGCCTTCATCTCGGTATTCAGTTTCAATAATTCTATTTTGTACACCACCTGGTTTCCAGCGCTTTGGGACTACAACTGTCACTTCAATGTCAGGTTCTAGTTGAGATAAAGCGCGTAATTTCTCACAGTTGAGGTCTACGATATAAGTGTGACTAGCAACTAAGATTTTCATCTATCCTTTGTTATTCACTAATGACTAATGACAAATGACTAATAACTAAACTTGTTTATCCAATCGACTATAAATTTGACCATCGTTCCATAGTGATTCAATGACAGTACCCAAGGCTTTGAAAAAACCCAAAGTGTAGAAAATAGCGCGAGTGGCAATTTTGATGGGGGAACCGCTTTTGTGACAAGGTGGACGTCCGAGAACGTGACAGTCAAATAAACGACCATATAAGCGCAAAGCTTGAGTCGCAGTCAGGTTTTTCAGTCCCAGTAAAAAATGGTTGTGATAAAAGGTGAGTTGATATTTTAGCGATCGCATACTAATATCGTGACAACCCCCTGTTTCTTCGCCTAAATGCACCAAATGGGCCTCTGGGTCGTACCAAATCTTATACCCTGTTTGTCTCACCCGCAAACAAAAGTCTGACTCTTCGCGTACTGCACTACCGCGAAACCTTTCATCAAACCTCAATCCATACTTAGTAAAGATTTCGCGGCGAAATGACATATTGCAACCCCTCGCTGTCAGTACTTGTTGGGGTTTGATAGTATGTACCAAATCAATATGATACCAAGCAATTCCTGGGTCCATAGCTTCGGGAGGCAGATATTCAATTTGTAAATCTCCTCCAGAATCACCTAATTTCATTCTGTCAAAGACCCGACCAGCTACAGCCCCCACCTCTGGATTTTGCACATAATTTTTCGCATGGGCTGCTAACAATCCAGGGGTTAACTGAACATCATCATCAATAAACAATATTATTTCACCAGATGACCGCCGGACAGCATAATTTCGCGCCCCTGGCAAACTTGCCCAATCTAAGCGCAACCATTTAATTTTACCAGCCTCCGCCATCTCTTCTAGATAGGCTTGAATTTCTGGTTGGTGTTTTGCAGTTTGGTCGACAACTAAAACTTCAAAATTTGGATAATCCTGTTTTAAGACATCCACAATGCTATCGCGTAGCGCTTCCTCTCGTCCGTAGGTCGGGATGACTACAGTAACTAATGGCCAATTATTCATAAATTTTATTAAGTAATTTTACTGCCTCTATAATAGCCTTGTAGAAATTAATTTTCATGAAATTCAGTAAGTGGCTATTGCTTTAATTTACATACTGTATTTTCACGGATTCTGGAAAACCTCACTTTCATTCCTCTCTCTGACTGCGAAATTGCTTACTCATCAATAAGTATCGTCGAAAAATAAGTGTATGGCGAGAATTTTGAGGTAGGTTTTAAATACTGAGGTATTTTTGACTTTCAATCATACTTTTTGGCCATTTTTATTTCATTTAAATTGTTTTTAGACGTTTTTTCTTGTTTTTTTGATCAGGGTTGGCATCTTCTTTATCTTGTTTCTCCAGTTCTGGTAATTTAAAAAGAACTCCCGCAAAAAACCAATAATAAGCAGCAACAGGATCGACATCCAGAGGATAGTAGTAAGTGTTGGTGCTAATAAACAATATAAACACCCACAAAGCTGCTCCGGAACTACGGAAATTACGGTTCTTTATGGAGCGATAGGTTTTAAAGCCCAGAATTGTTAAACTTGTTACCAAACTCAGAAACGCTAGTAATCCAAAAATTCCCACTTCATAAAGTACTTTGGGGTAGTAGGTTTCCACAAGCTTAGTTTGACCCATCACACGGGCAGAGTTGGTTGCTCGTCCTAAGCCGCTTCCCAATGGCCCGTCTACGTTTTTCCAATTTTCTTCAAATTGCTGGATGATAAAATCTTGAGGTGGTGAAGCGTTCCAACGACTGACAAAACTCTCGGTTCTCTCTTGTACGACAGCAGGGTTAGTCACCATCGCAATTCCCAGAATGAAGGCAAGTCCCACGCCTATAGGGATAAATCGTTTCAGGTTGCCAAGTTGTCCGGTAAGCAATAGCAAAATCCCGAAGCAGATTGGTACTAAAGCTAAGGCGATTCTCTGTCCAGAGATTACAGCATTGATAAAGACTCCCGCTATAGAACCTAAACCGATGAGCCGCCATATTGGCGAGGGATCGGTGAAACCGGTGGCAAAGGTAAAAAAGGTGCTAGAAATTAAGAACCAAGCCCACTGCCAAGGAGCTACAAATGTCCCTGGTAGGCGAATAATCCCTTCTTCGGGACTATACACTAGCGCTCCACCAAAATAACATCGGGCTTCGAGTGTTGCTCTAAATAAGGCATCTCCTTCAAGACCTCTAGTGCCTTGACATACACCAGTTAGTAGTAAAAAGTATTGAATAAATCCTAGCCCGCAGCAAATCAGTGTGAGGACAATCTGGAGGCGCAATAAAAATAGAAAATCCCGTTTATCGCGAATTAGATAGTAGGCACAACCAATCAGAGGGACATAGCCTAAAAATACTTTTAGTCCCAGAATTCCCATACCTAATGGTATTTCTTGGGGTGCTTTTTCTAATAGTCCGACACTCTGCGGGTTAAATTGCTGTCCACCATTGACAAACAACAGTGTTAGCAGACTGCAAGCGAAAACAATATAAAGTGGGGTTTTAATGCCTTTGGGAATAATTATAGGTAGCCCTTGTTTACGGCAAGTTTGCCAAAGTCCAATTAGCGCTGGAACGTAAAAGGCATCTTTAGCCAATTGGAGTATAGGACTATTGCCCAAGTAGTAGGTGATAGTACCTCCCACAGGTATGTAAATGATGAAGGCATATAGGGCTTGGCGCGGATATTTGTAGGAAAGGGAGATGACTATTATCCCTAACACGCCAGGGACTGCTGCTTTAATTCCAGCTACAAAAAAAAGTAGAATGCCAACAAAGACACCGCCAAAAATGGCGGTGGTGAGTAAGCTAGTGAGTTCTTGACGTACTTGGGCAGATTTGCGCTTTTGAGCTAACTGTTCTTTGAGGCTAAGGGTAGAAGTTTCCTTTTTAGCCTGCTTTTTCGATTTTTTAGATTGCTGAGATTTTGATTTAAATTTTGGCATAGTGGCACTGTAGCCTATCAACCTCGCAAAATACTCCATTATATAGGACTAATATTTGATTTTAAAATACACGTAGGGGGCTAGTGCGTTGCGGAGTTCCCGACGCTCGAATACTCGCTCTCAGCGTTGGCAGCCTCTGGTAGAGAATTCATACCGTTGGCGTTCGCATAGCGTATTGTAGACAAGCCTACTCTTTGGCCTTAACGTTTTTACAGGAGAAAAGAAGGCTTGACGCTGCACTATCCGTTGTAGCAACTGGCGTTGTGTTAAAGCAGAAACTACGGCACAATTTCAAGCTTTTGGTGCGTTACACTCCGCTAACACACCATATAAGACCATTCATTAGATTTTTTCAAAAACAATTTACAATTCTGATAGTTGATAAATCTCTTTGGATTGCTGTAGATTGTATAATCCAAATTCCTCTCTCAATGATTGATTTAATAATTTACGATTAAAAATGCTAAATCTTAATCTTTTTGAATTCTCAAAAAGATTTTCTCCTGTTGCCAAAATATAAACTGCACCTGGAAATGGTAATGATTTAATGGATTTTCCTTTGTTCTTTAAAATCTCTCTAACTTTAGCGTGGTCTATATAATATCTATAGTATCCGTAGCCACGATTATATTCTGCGCTTTCTGGCAAATCATTTAAATCATATCGAATAATATTACAAGTCCCGCACATTTTATAAAAATTGCTTCTCTTGATATAGATGTAATTATTGCCTTCTTGATATTTATAACCTTTATTTATAAACCATCCATTAGAATCAGGGTGTTGTTGAACAAATTTCGCTAACTTTTGACTCACACAATCGTCAGCATCAACTGTCATAGTGTGAGTGGGATAAAGTTGACGAGCATACATCAATCCTTTTAAGATTTTACGCCCTTTGTCTGTGTCTCCTTTAGCTACAGGGGTAGGCTCGTTTGGAGGGGGAAAATCAACTGTAATGTATGTAATATGAGGATGAGTAAATTCTATTTTGGGCTTTTCGTGACAAACAACAATAACGTGAAAGTTTGGTGAGGTTTGATTGCAAACTGATTTAATACATCTTTCAAATAATTGTGTAACACGCTCCCAGGAATTGGAAACTTGTGCACTTTTGAGTGGGATAACAAAAACAAGCACTGTATTTTATGTATTTTATCAGAACAAACAGCTAGGAATCTCGAAGCAAATAATAACACGTTCAGACTGACGCTAAGACTAAATGTCAGTAGATCGAAAAGTTTTGTAAGTTGACGAAATAATCAGGGTTTCAGACGAGGTTTTTCTGTTGACGATCGCGATGTCTACGATGGTAACAGAGCGACTGGTGAGCAGAGTCGAACTATGTCGAAGTGCGAGCTGCGCCTACGCCTGTACTGGATTCTTAAACCACCAACAACGCTCGTTCCTTGAAAAGCTGACTCTAACAGGATTGCGGCAAATTGTGTTCTTAAACTCTAATTAACGGCTGGTAAGGGTTCTGGAAAACTTTTCGGTCTACTGACAGTAACAAAGGCTAATTACCCGATTTCAGGCAATTCGAGTTACTTGCTGATTCACGCGAGGACGGCCAAAGCGCTCCCAAGCACTCCCTCCTCGCAAAAATAGCTCTAAAAAACGCAATGGTTCCCCTGAATCGCCTCTTGACCAACCGGAACTACCAGGAGCAAAGGCTAAAGTTCCTTCAGATACCTTGAAACTGCCATCAGAATACACTGCATCGCTGACCATATCTCCAATTCGGATCGCGATCTTGGTTTGAGGCTCCAAGTTAACTGTATGGGCCCCAATAGTTGTTTTAATATTGCCGTAGCCATCAACCCAGGCAATGCGATCTGGTGGAACATCTGGGATTTGCTCACTTTTGAGGCTATCTCCCAGAAGGCTAAAATCTTCATTCATAATCGCAGCCGCAGCCGGAGGAAATACATCCCGTGAGCGAAACTGCGAGCCACCACGAGAAACGTTGATCGCTCGCAACTCCTTTGTATAGTCTTTGATAAAGGAGAGGGTGTAGCCTGCATTCACACCCACTACTTTTACACCATTGGATAGAAGAGCGTAAGTTAGCCCTTCACCTTCATTATCTCGACGAGCTTCAGGATCATCCTGACGAGGCGCACAGTTGTGATAAATTAGGCGATCGCTAGGGCCAGGGTTGAGTCCAAGTTGGGCAATCCAGAATCCCGTTGCCAAAGTACTGAATGCTGGAACCGAAAGCAAATGAATTTGGGCATGGGGAAAAGTCATCAGCAGACGTTGTGTGACTTCAGTAAATGCCGGATCTCCTGTACCGTAGTCTGCAATGACGCAGATAAACATTCTGCTCCTCCTTTTGATGGGGTAATTTGTAATCAACCTAATTCATAATTAGTAATTATGAATTATTTCGTCATTATCTGATTACAGAGTGAAAGAAAAAAACGAGTGTTCATTTCACTCCTAATTAATAACGTTAAAGTCTTAGTCAATGCAATGAAAACAATCACTTCACTTTTTAGCGAAGAACGCAACCAACTCCAGATAGATATTGATAACACAATCGGGATTGAGCAAATAGTTAAACTAGTTCAAAACCGACTCGATAATCTCGAAAGAATTTACATTGAAAAGCTTAATTTGGCTCAAGTTCGTCTGGCTTCCTTTTTCCTGGATACGCTGCGGCAGTCCATCGCCACTCTGGCTGCGGCTAACTATCTTCAAGTTGCTCCAACAGAACAAAGGCAAATTACTAACTCAGGGACAAAGTTTTTTTCCAGTAGATTAATCCTAAAACTGCTAAAGGGACTAATTTATATAGGCATCTTAGGTTCGTTGTTCTCCTTGACTAAAGCTACCCCAGGTGCTTGGATGGCTATCTTACTAACTTTTCTACTTATAGGACTAGAAATTGTACTTCAACTCGAATTAAACAACCAGCAAAATAATTCTATATCTGAAGGAGTATTGGAATTACCTCAACCGATTCTCCGGGTTGATAGCAAAGTATTTCTAGATCATCTTGGGGATGCTCTCAACACTATCGACCTAGCAGTAGCTAGATTAGAAGAATCAAATAAACATGAAGGCGACTTAGCAATAGAAGAACTGCCAGAGGTATTGAATTTTCTCCAAAGACTAATGGGCGCATCCAAACTTGATAAACCCCAAATGGCTTATGAACTGGCGAAACTTCTGCCACAGATTTTAATGTCTCAGGGAATTAACGCTCAAATTTACCGATCGAATAGCGATCGCGAGTATTTTGACTTTGAGCCAAGTATCGACCCCGATACCAAAGAACACGTGACTCTAACGCCGGCTTTGTTAAAAGGCGATCGCTTGATTAGACGCGGTAGGGTAATTGAACCAGCATATTCCTCTGCTAGAGAATAATAGACAATAAGGGTATGGAAATTTTAGAAACAATCGGTTTTGATTTGGGACACGGTGAAACAGCTGTAGCTAAAGCGATCGTGGAAAGCATCGACCCTCCCCAAATGCTGGAGATAAATAACAAGAAGAACCAAATTACAGCCCTTGGCTGGCATCCCAAACTCGGTTATCTTGTCGGCGAACAAGCATTAATTCAAGCTGGCGTTACTCAACTGACAATCTCTTTCAAGCAAAAACCCAACAACGATCCCAAATATCGGGAAACAATTAGCACTTTTGTGGCAACCTACTACCGCCTTTTGAAAGAAACTAAACAACTTGCAGGTGGGGAAAGTAGCTATTTTTACATTGGTTGCCCTTCAGGATGGTCAGTTAGCGATCGCACCGAATACCAAAAGCTACTTCAAGAAGCTGGCATTCCCCAATTAAATGTTGTGCCTGAATCGCGGGCTGCTTTCATGCAAGCCAAGGAAGCCGGTAAGTTGGAGTATGACAAACTTCTGGCATCGGTGCTAATTGTCGATATTGGTTCTTCAACCACAGATTTTACTTTGGTTAAAAGTTTAGAAGAAATCCCGATAGATTTCGGGAGTAATACTTTAGGTGCATCCCTAATTGACAAAGCTATTTTTGCCCGGACTCTCGCCAACCACGAACAAAAAGCATTACTCGAAAAAGTATTTCAGGAATATCCCCATCACCAAGCTCGTTGTGAACTTGCTTGCCGCAAAGCTAAAGAAGATTACTTTTCAAATGAACAGCTATACAGCGATCCTGAATCCTTTGCGCGTGGCTTCGAGTCGATCAACGAACAGATTTATTTTATTCCCCAAGTGAATAAATTGATGATGGAGGAAATTTTAAATCAACCCTTACCTGAACTGGAAAATCGTAGTTGGATTAAATCATTTTGCAACTCTTTAAAAGAGGCGAAAGAAAAGCTGGAAAAACTTGGAATCGTGCCGAAACTTGTGCTGATGACTGGCGGTGCATCTCGCATGAAGTTCACACACGTTCTTTGTCAGGAAATGTTTCCCGAACCAGAAACGCTGCTTCGCCCCGATCCAGAACCGGAACGGTGCATTGCACTAGGTTTAGCACGAGTAGGACGATGGGATTTGCGTGCTGCTGCTTTTAAGCAAGAAGTCAACAAACTATTTACCTCGAACCAGCTTAAAGGTTTGATTGAAAGGCATATCCCAGAGTTAATCGAATCATTAACTAAGCCTTTGGCAGATGGCTTGATTGTCAACGCAGTTAAACCAAGTTTAAAAGATTGGCAAAAAAACAAAATACGGACTTTAGCAGATTTGGAAACAGCTTTGATCGGTCGGGCAGAACAGTGGCTCAAAAGCGATCGCGCCGTGCAGATAATTAATCATCAATGCGCTTCTTGGTTTAGCAATAAAATCCAACCCGATTTAGCCGCACAAACCGATCCAATCTGTCGAAAGTTCCAGATACCTAGAAGCAGCTTAAGGTTCCAAGATAGTATTGATCCAACTTTTGTTAACCCAGAATTACAAATTGGAGATGCTATTCTGGCTGAGACAGTAGCGTTTATCGTCAATGTAGTAATTGGTGGAGGCGCTGTGGCTAGCATTATCACTCTCATACTAACTGGACATTTAACCTGGCCGATTGCATTAGTATATGGGGCTTCGGTGATGGCGGCAGGAATGGAGCTAAATCGTAAGAGTGTTCAAGAAGTAATTAAGACAAATGTAGATGTACCTAGTTGGATTCGTTCTAGTTTTTTGAGTGACACAAAAATTGAGGATATATGTGAGCAAATAAAACCTGAGTTAGAGAAAGTTCTTCAAGAACAATTGACAGCCAATCAAGAGGCTTTTGATAAACTGATTGTCAAAGTTGAGCAAGGACTTCAAAACAGCCTTTCCAGTAAAGTTCAATCTTGCATAATTCTGATCCAATAGCAGTAGTTAGTGAGCCATAAGAATAACATTATTCTAAATTTTCTGCTTACCAGTGAATTAAATATGTAAGCCGATCAAAAGTCAATGATTAAAATCATAGTTTTCTTTTTCCTCATTGGGCTGATTATCGCTGGGATTTTACTCAATCCGATTCTCGTCAAAAGACGAAGAAACCGTATCAAACATCGTCCTTTTCCTCCCCTGTGGAATGCCATTATTGAAAATAATCTTCCCATTTATCTCTGTCTTTCTCCTGATGAAATCAGACGACTTCAGGGGCATATTCAAGTATTCTTAGCAGAAAAGCAATTTATTGGCTGTAGAGGATTACAGGTGACAGAGGAAATGAAATTGACTCTTGCTGCTGTTGCTTGTTTACTTCTATTAAATGAACGTGGGCAGTACTTCCCCAGACTTCGTTCAATTCTGGTATATCCCAACGCTTATTTTGTTCAGGAAAGGAATTCCGTCGGAAAATATGTTGTTGAGGAAAAGCGTGTAGCAAGACTAGGTGAATCGTGGACAAATGACCAAGTAGTAGTGTCTTGGGAACAGGTAAAACAAGACATTAATAACTGGAGAGATGGACGTAATGTTGTGCTTCATGAATTCGCCCATCAATTAGATCAAGAAGATGGTAAAGCTGAAGGAGTTCCAATACTGCAAAACAACTCAGATTATGCTATTTGGGCAAAGGTGATGACAGAAGCATATCAGCAACTTTGCAATGATGTTCTACAAGGTGCAAAGACGGTAATGGATAGCTATGGCGCAACAAATCCCGCAGAATTTTTTGCCGTAGCGACTGAGACATTCTTTGAGAAACCGCACCAATTGTTATCTAAGCATCCGGCACTTTATGAGCAACTACAACGTTACTATCAATTAGATCCTATGCAATGGGCGTGAAGTAAGTGGACAAGAATAAATCACATTATGTTAAGTTAATCAACCTTCCTTCAAAATGTTTTACGAATTACGAATTACGTTTGCGCAGCGTTAGAGGATGTTTGAAAAGTATTTTTCGTCACATTAAAGCCTCGGAAACCTAACCCTCCTAGCCCCCCTTCCCTACGAGGGAATGGGGGTTTCAAAGCCTCTCTCCGCTTCGGGGAGAGGTTTGGAGAGGGGTTTCTAGTATACTTTACGACTTTTCAAACATCCTCTTAGCGATGCAGGAGCGTCATTACGAATTACGAATTATTTTAACTAGGAGTTTTTCATCGCCAGAATCTTCAAAGCGACTGCTTCAGGTACGGGCATCACTGATAATCGATTTCCTTGTTTCACCAACATAAACTCTTCGGCACTAAACTTCTCTTTGAGTATTGATAGCAAGATGGGGTTAGAAAAAGCCTCAACAAATTCCACTACAACTGTTTGCCAGCGAGGTGATTCGGAACTTGATTTCGGGTCGTAGTATTGACTTTCTGGTTCAAACTGGGTCGGGTCAGCAATATCTTTTTTCACTACACGCATTAACCCAGCAATACCGGGAGGATTAGTGCCGGAATGATAAAAAAAAGCTAAGTCTCCTTCATCCATAAGGCGCAAAAAGTTGCGAGCTTGATAATTGCGAACACCGTCCCAGATAGTCTGTTTCTGCTGTGAAGATCAGCAATGCTATAGGCTTCTGGTTCTGATTTCATTAGCCAATAATTCATCTACAGAAATTATCTATATACAAAAGTATTTTAATTTTGAGCAGGTAAGTAAGTTCGTAGTAAGGACTTTAGTCCTTATTTTCTAAGCACTAAAGTGCTTACTACAAACCCTATTGCACTAGCTAAGACATTGTACTAGTGAATATTTGACTTAACTGCGGGAAGCTATGACAGCATAAAATGGATCTCCTCCAGCTGCACCCAACCACTGTAAGATATTCGGTAACGTTGATTTATGAGCTATAACTTCTGCGGTTGTAAATCCTGGAACTGATGCGAAGTAAGCTTTGACTAATTCTACTCGCTGTGCTTCTGAAGCCTCCCGCCAAGCTTGAATCGCCTTTTCAAAAAACATTCGGTTAGAAAAGCTGATAATTGCAACACCGCCGGGTTTCAAGATGCGATAAATCTCGGAAAATACTGCTTCTGGATATTGTATATATTGCACAGATACGCAATTGAGAACAGCATCAAAATCTTCGTCTGGTAAAGGTAGCTGGGGATTTTCGTTAAGATTTTGCACAAAGTAATGATTTAAGCGGGGATTTCGTGCTAATTCCTCAGCGTTGAGTCCGTGTCCTTCCACATGGTCAAACTGCATTTCTTCTGGTAGATGAGACACCCAACTGCTCATCATATCAAAAATGCGGGTGTTGGGTTTGAGGCGATCGCGGTATAAATCCGTTAGCTGTTGAATAAATCCTTCATCGACATGGGTGACGAAGCGAGGATAGGCGTAGAACAGTTTATCGTCTGTGTCATCTAATTTCAGGCGCTGATTCGGTCTTAACTGCATAAATCTCTGTTTTGGAGTACTGTTTCCGAAATTTGCGGCAATTTCAGATACTTTTTCACAAACACTATGTAACATATTTTAATAACAGCAGGATACCTAAATAGCAGCATTCAATTTTTATCAATTTAATGTTATATAATCTACACTTCTTGCAACATATTTGGCGACAAATCCGCCTAGTCGCATCATTACCCTATTTTAGTTTGTTAGTTTGGATACTGCCCTTATTACTATTTACTTCTGGACATAATAGCCTGATGGCACATGATGAAGCGCTTTACGCATCACGTGCCCGTCTGATGTTTGATTCTGGTAATTGGATAGCTCCTTGGGAAACAGCACATCATAAAACTCCTGGCCCTTATTGGTTAATTGCCAGTTTCTACAAGCTGTTTGGTATCAGTGATACTAGTGCGCGTCTTCCTAGTATGATTGCTGGCATTTTTAGCTTGTGGCTGGTGTATGAAATTGGCAAAATTATGCTAGGCAAAAAATTAGGTTGGCTAGCTGCTGCAATTTTAAGTGTAGAATTTCTCTGGCTGCAATACTCTCGCTTAAGTACACCTGATGTACCGATGGTTCTCTTGGTGCTTTTAGCTATTTTGTCTTTAATCAAAACGGAATTACATCCCAAATCTCGCTACTGGTGGAGTTTTCTAGCTGGTTTAAGTTTAGGTTTAGGCTTCTTAGTTAGAAGCTTTATGATTTTTTTGCCAATTATAGCTTTATTACCTTATTTAATTTGGGAAAATCGCCGTCATCGTCATCTTACTAACCCAATTTTATATTTAGGTTTTTTTGTAGGTTTAATACCTAGCTGTATTTGGCTGTGGTTAAGCTGGCTGCAATATGGAAATAATAGTTTTGAAGAGTTACTCAAGTTTGTTGTACAACTAAGTTCTGAAGAGCGGGAGTCTAATGGGCTACTATTCTATGTCTGGAATATTCCTGTAAAAGCATTTCCTTGGGCTTTTTTCGGGCTTTTAGGTTTATTTTTAACTCTCCGTCGTCCTATTCCTTGTTACCAGTTAATATTAGTTGGTTTTCCACTTGTTTTATTTGTAGAAATTAGTATTTTTAGCACTCGTCTATCTCACTATAGTCTTTGCCTTTATCCGTTCATCGCTTTGTTTGCATCTGTGGGTTTAAGTTGGTTAGGCAATATTTACCAGACAGGAATTCCCCCACACTTCCCTCTTCAAAAAGGTAAAGTAAATGCATTAAATCTTTTTGCAAAAAAGAATCTTCCCCGAAACCTCAGTTATGGCTTGGGTGGATTAGGTGTTTTACTTGTTATAGCGAGTATTGGCATTTTTAGCTGGGGTAGTTCTGATATCCGCAAGTATGCAAGTATTGGCTTGGCTATGGGCTTGGGTTGGTTAATTTTACCTATGGTGTGGATTGCTCGTTACCACTTTGACAAAAAGTTTCTCACAGCGCGTTATTGGATTGCAGGTTGGTTAATTCCCTGTTGGCTGGCTTTGGCAGCGATAGGTAGCATCGGTCTGTTAAGTGACTATAACTCTGGTTTAAAAACTTTTTTACAACAAAGTGCGATCGCTTCAATTCTCCAATCTCACCCTACGTACTATGTGGAGATGGACGCTAAAACAAAAGTATTGCTTAATTTCTATCTTCCTACTCGCCCTCAATCATTAGTCTCTATTTCCCAAGTACCAGCTTTGAGCTATGCTTGGATCTATGCTAACCAGTCCTCTCAATTATCTCGACCTCACCGCATTATCGGTACAGTCAATGAGTACCAGTTAATTCAAGTTCTTCCCTAAGACATTATATTCAAGTCTTTGCTACTGCTTTGATACATTCTGTTTTCAGAAGGACTAAATTATCAGTCTCAATAACTGCACAAGAGTTAATTAATGTTGCTAAAACAGGTAGAGCCTTCTGTAAATTTGCGTTCGCTTGTTGTGCCGCTGGCTGATATTGTTGTAGCCAAGTGTTTTTAGTTATATATTCTGGAAGGAATGCAGAACGTTCTAATAACCAAAAAGTTACGTGGTATTTTTGAATAAAGTCTTTAATCTGATTAATATCATCAGTATATTGGGCATTAATCAGGTCAATCATCCGCTGGCGAAATTGAGCGTAATATTTTGTATGGATCGGTAATGCATATTCTTTACCCACCAAAATTGTTCTTTGAGCAAAGATGGGTATATTATCTGCTTCTTGGGAAGTAGAGGCTATGACAATATTTTGTGGTTGCTTTTGCAAAAAATTATATAATGTTGGGGCTTGACCTGCTAAATAAGGGGTTTTGGGAAAAACTTTTAAGCTACTAGGGTAAAAAATGAGTCCTGCACCAAGGATCGTAATAGTCCCCAAGATTAAAATTTGTCTGCCATTTTGTCTCGACCATCGAAATGTAGCATCTAAAATTAAGGTAATAGAGATTGCTGCTGCAAGAGCAAATACTATCTTAAAAGTATGATGGGTGTAGCGGCTAGGCCAGTGCAGTTTAAAAGCTAAGGCATGGGCAGTAAAAAACATGATTAAACTAGCTATTACTACCTGTAGTAATAGTTTGACTTCATCCTTTACTTGTTTGGTTAGAAGAAAGTGAGATTTGAATTTCAGGATAATTGGTAATAATAAACCAAATAGTAGTTGAGGAGGTGCAATTAAAGCAAAAAAACCGCTATCTCTACCATCAAACCAATAACTAATAACATTATGAGTAAAATACCTGAATCTTCCTCCATCCCAGTACTCTGGCATAGTTCTCGCAACAGCAGCAGTAATTGTCGGTCCAAATTGTGATGATTGAATAGTATAAGGTAAAATTAGGATGCCAGCAGTTATAGTGGCTGCTACAAATAAAATAAAATCTTTTCGGTTATGAGAAATAGTTATCTGCCCATTCTGCCAGCGAAATAGTCTCAAAAGTAAAATTAATAAATTGATAAAACCTATGATAGGGTATATTAAACATTGAAGCGCAAATACAATTAATATACCAAATACTGAAGAGCGGATTAAATAATATATAAAAGCTAAAACCAGGGAATAAATAAAATCTCTAGGTGTAGCAGAAAATAGGTCATCATGAAGGCAAAGGCTTTGATTTAAAAGTAAAGAGGCGAGAAACCCCACCATTGGTACTGGTAATATCTCCATAGCAACTACAAAGCAATAGCTAGTTGTAATTACTCCCAGTACTAATGGAAAAATTTTGCCAAATAAAATTGGATCTATATTTAAAGCTGCAATTATTTTATAAACAATACCATACCCAATTGGTGTCACCGACTGAAAATAATCAGCAATTAAATCCCCAGGAAATAAATCTGGGTTAAAGTAACGATAGATCCAAGAAATATATTCCCGTGCATCGTCGCTCACTATATATTTGCTGGTGAAAGCTTGTCGCAGCCCCATCAAAATATAACCAATAGCAAAAGTTAGACTGAGACTGTACCAAAAAAGAACAGTCAATCTAGATTGATTTTGTTTGCTGTTTTGAGTAATAGGTGCTGTTAAAACTTTTTGTAATTGTGTTAGCATTGTACGCGTCTATGTCTGAATAAATTATGTTAATTAAGAAAATCAAAAGCTTTTTTCAATTTTTCTGATTGTACAATCTTCAAGTACTGAGCGGTCATTTATAAAGCCAATAATTCTAGTAACACTCTGTTTTTTACCCAGAACGAAAGGTCATGAAAGCCGAACTGCCTGGATTTAAAGAACAAGTAGCCTCTATTTCGCAAATACCAGTTTTAAGCTATGCTTGGATCTATGCTGACCAGTCCCCTAAATTACCTCGGTCTTACCGCATTCTTGGTACAGTAAAAGAGTACCAGTTGATTCAAGTTATTCCCTTAGATAGATGTAAAGTAACTATTGCTAAAAAAGATTAGTTTAGTTATGATAATACTACGCATACTAAGTATTTTGCTAAATGGTTTCTACATCTAATCACTCCCCAACCTTAGAGTCGTGGCAGCAAAATCTGGCACCATACAATTTGGGCTACAGAATCAAATTAGTCTCACAATTGCTGAGTCGTAAGTTTACTGAGAGGCTAGAACCCTTTGGACTGACGCCATTTCACTGGTTGGTGTTGTGCTGTCTTTGGCAAGAAGATGGTTTACCTACTTCTAGTATTGGAGATAAACTCAAACAAGTGGGAGGAACTTTAACAGGCGTACTAGATCGGATGGAAGAACGCGGTTTGGTGCGTCGAGAACGCGACACTCAAGATCGGCGCATTTGGCGAATCTGGCTCACGGATGCAGGTAAGGAACTAGAAGCTGTTTTACCGCCAATCGCCGCAGCCGTGCGTGATGAAGCAATGGATGGTATTTCCTTTGCCGATCGCGAACTGTTTTCCCAAATGTTGAATCGAGCGATCGCTAACCTGTCTTAAAGATGATTTTATAATCACCCGACCGGGGGAGGCAGTGTAAAGATTTGTTTTGAGATAATATTACGCATACTAAGGAAATAAGGATTTTTTTCAGACAATATTACGCATTCTAAATAAACGACTATTAATCAAATTATTGAACGAGCAAACGAGGTAAGAATCATGGGTGCTAATAGTTTGAACGGACGCAACGGACACAAGACTATAATTTTAGAAAAAGAAGTGGTTCCCGATTTAGAGACATTAGAAACTGTTACCGCAGAGACATCCGCAACAGCAGAAGCACCTGTTGTAATTCCTGAGACGGAGAAAGAAGTTCCAGCGAAACCGAAGCGGAAAAGACCGACTGGTTTAATTTTGGCAGGATTAGGCGTGGGTGCGATCGCCGCAGGTACTTTTGGTTTTCACTACTGGCAATACGCCTCTACCCACCAGGAAACAGATAACGCGACTGTTGTGGGAAATATTCACCAAGTTAGTAGTCGCATTCCCGGAACTGTAAGTGAAGTGCTGGTAAATGACAACCAACTGGTGCAACCGGGACAATTGTTGGTGAAGTTAGATCCACGAGACTATGAAAGCAAGGTGCAACAAGCACAAGCAGCCCTCGAAAATGCTCGTGGTCAAGCGCAAGCGGCTCAAGCAAATATTGCTTTAAGTTCACAAACCACCACTGGTAAGACAACTCAAGCACAAGGAGATGTCAGTGGTGCAGTAGCAGCAATTTCTACAGCCCAAGCAGCAGTACAAGAAGCCAAAGCTGGGATTCCCGCATCCCTTGCAGCAGTCCAAGAAGCCCAAGCCGGGATTCCCGCAGCCCAAGCGCAGGTAGCGCAAACAAACGCCAATTTGGAAAGAGCACAAGCAGATTACAATCGTTATAACGAATTGTATAAAACAGGTGCGATTCCTCGTCAGCAACTAGATACAGCCAAGGCTGCCTATGATGTAGCTACCGCACAGAAAAACGCCGCGATTCAGGGAGTGCAACAAGCTCAAGCCAAGTTAGCCTCCGCCAAAGTTGGTGTCGCCAAAGCCCAGTCTCAACTAGCACAAGCGCAAGAAAATGTTACCAACGCCCAAGCGAAATTGGCAGCATCTAAGGGAGGATTGCAACAAGCTACCGCAGGCGGACAAGATACCACAGTCAAACGCAGTCAATACGAAGCGGCAAAAGCAGCGATCGCACAATCAGAAGCATCGCTAAAAGACGCGCAATTACAACTATCCTATGTAAATGTTACTGCTCCTAGTGCTGGACGGGTAGGTAGGAAAAATGTGGAAGTTGGCAACCGCGTCGCAGTAGGAACACCATTAATGGCGATCGTGGATAACAGCTATTGGGTAGTTGCGAACTTCAAAGAAACTCAATTAGAAAAGATGCGCCCAGGAGAGCCTGTAGAGATCAAGCTGGATAGTTTCCCTCATCACAACTTTATTGGTCGTGTTGATAGTATCTCGCCAGCTTCTGGCGCTCAGTTTGCCTTATTGCCACCGGATAATGCTACAGGTAACTTTACCAAAGTCGTCCAACGCATTCCCGTTAAAATAGTTTTCGACCAAAAGAGCATTCAAGGATACGAATCGCGGATTACTCCTGGGATGTCTGCGGAAGTTGCGGTGGAAGTCAAGTAATATCATGTTCCCTAAGTTACCCATAATAAAAGAACCCCACCCCCAGCCCCTCCCCGCAAGCGGGGAGGGGAGACAAAGTGTAGCTTTGGCGGGGTGGGGTTCTTGGGGTTTAGTAAGTAATCAACCAGACATCATTAAATACGAAATGGCCTGTAAGCAAGATGAAAAACCTCTTTCTGCTTATGAGATTCTCCTACATCTAAAGAGAGGCGTATAGAGATCGGGTGAAATGATATCTATGAAAGCAGATTGGTATAAAGCAAGCCTGAGATGAAAAAACCGCTACTACCTGCATTAAGGTCAAGAAACTACCAACTGTTTTTTGCTGGGCAAGGTATTTCCCTAATTGGGACGTGGATGACGCAACTTGCCACAATTTGGCTAGTTTATGACTTGACAAAATCCCCATTCATGTTGGGAGTTGTGGGATTTTCTAGTCAAATTCCTAACTTTTTTTTAGCTCCCTTTGGTGGAGTATTTGTAGATCGCTTTTCTCGGTATCGTACTTTAATTGGTACGCAAGTCTTGGCGATGATTCAATCGTTGACATTAGCAGCGCTGGCGTTAACTGGAGTGATTGAGGTATGGCACATCATCGCCTTGAGTTTGTTTCAAGGATTTATTAACGCCTTAGATGCGCCAGCCCGTCAAGCTTTTGTGCCAGAATTAGTTGAACGCAGAGAAGATTTAGCCAATGCGATCGCGATTAATTCCACGATGTTCAACGGTGCTAGATTAATTGGCCCTGCGATCGGGGGTTTATTAATTGCTAGGGTTGGAACTGGCTATTGTTTTTTAATTGATGGTTTGAGCTACGTTGCTGTAATCGTTGGTTTATTGGCGATGAAAGTTAAACCTTGGAAAAATGCGGTAACTGACGGTAATCCCTTGCAAAAAGTCAAAGAGGGATTTGTATATGCCTTTAGCTTCCCACCCATTCGATCTATCTTGTTGCTATCAGCTTTGGTTAGCCTGATGGGACTGCAAAACACTATTCTCGTCCCCGTAATTGCTGAACAAGTTCTCAAAGGTGGTGCAGAAAGTTTGGGTTTTTTGATGGCGGCATCTGGAGTTGGAGCCTTAACTGGTGGTATTTATCTAGCTACGCGCCAAACAATCTTAGGAATTGGGAAATTGATTGCTCTAGCTCCAGCAATTTTAGGAACTGGTTTAATTGCCTTTTCTTTATCTAGATTTTTACCACTCTCTTTATTTACAATGTTATTTGTTGGTTTAGGAACAATTCTTCAGATTGCTGCTAGCAACACATTTTTACAAACCATTGTTGAAGACGATAAACGCGGACGATTGATGAGCTTATACACAATGTCATTCTTGGGAATGATTCCCGTGGGTAATTTATTAGGAGGTTTCCTAGCAAGTCGTATTGGCGCTCCCAACACTTTAATTATTGATGGGATAGCTTGTATTTTAGGGTCAATTATTTTTAGCAAACAGTTACCTGCTTTAAGGAAAATAATGCGTCCAATTTATGAGCAAAAGGGGATTATTAAAACTCAAGAAGTTTAAGATAAATAACTCAGTTAAATTTATATTTATTTTAATAGAGCTTTCTATAGCAATTATTTTTTAACTTTTAGCGTTGCTGATTCAAGCTCACGCAGAGGCAAAGGACATATTGATATAAGATTAAATCATAAATTTTTTTGCTACTTAACCTTAAAACTGGAATAAAGTTATGGCTAATACAGGTGTAATTCGTCAGCAAGGGCAAAATCCTGCTTTACCACCAGAGCGTGTACCGCTAAGAACCTGGATTGGTGTATTAGCCAGTATGCTTGGTGCATTTATGGCAGTATTGGATATTCAAATAACTAATGCTTCGCTGCAAGATATTCAAGCAAGTTTAGGAGCTACTCTCGAAGAAGGTTCTTGGATTTCTACCGCGTATCTTGTAGCAGAAATTGTGGTAATTCCTCTAACAGGATGGTTATCACGAGTATTTTCTCTGCAACGTTATTTATTAGTCAATACTGCACTCTTTATCTTCTTTTCTATATGCTGTGCTTGGTCATGGGATCTTAATTCCATGATTTTATTTCGCGCCTTGCAAGGTTTTAGCGGAGGAGTTTTAATTCCTACTGCTATGACAGTTGTCTTAACAACTTTACCCCAATCCAAACAATCAGTTGGACTGGCTGCATTTGGGTTTAGTGCAGTTTTTGCTCCCTCAATTGGCCCAACATTAGGAGGTTGGTTAACCGAAAATTTTGGTTGGGAATACAACTTTTATATAAATGTAATTCCAGGAGCATTAATGCTGGCTGGTGTTTGGTACGGAATTAAGCAAGAAAAACCCCAAATTAATTTACTCAAACAAGGTGACTGGTGGGGAATTATTGCGATGGCTATTGGCTTAGGTTCCCTACAAGTTGTTTTAGAAGAAGGTAGCCGCAAAGATTGGTTTGGTTCAGCGTTGATTGTGCGCTTAAGTATAATTGCAGGAATTTTCTTGGCGATATTTTTCTATATTGAATTAACTCGTAAGCAACCATTTATTAATTTGCGGCTTTTGTTTAGGCGCAACTTTGGTTTAGCTAGTATTGTCAATGTGTCGCTGGGGGTAGGATTGTATGGTTCAATTTATATTTTACCGTTGTATCTCGCCCAAATTCAAAAATACAATGCGCTGCAAATTGGTGAAGTGTTGATTTGGGCTGGTATTCCCCAACTATTTATTATTCCCCTCATACCCAAATTGATGCAACGCATTGATGTGCGCTTAATGGTGGCTGTTGGTGTCACTTTATTTTCCATCAGTGCATTTATGAACTCTGGAATGACTAATGAAACTGGATTAGATCAGTTACGGTGGTCGCAATTTGTGCGTGCAATGGGTCAACCTTTAATTATGGTGCCGCTAACTTCTATCGCCACTGGTGGATTAAGTCCAAAAGAAGCAGGTTCGGCAAGTGGTTTATTTAATATGATGCGGAATCTGGGCGGTTCTATCGGAATTGCTTCTTTAGCAACATTGTTAACTAATAGAGAGCAATTTCACTCTAATAGATTGGGCGATACAGTATCTTTATATAACTCAGAAACTCAACAGCGTATTGACCAAATGACGCAGTATTTCGTCAGTCGAGGAGCAGATTTAAGTACAGCCCAAAATCAAGCGATCGCATCTATATCCAACATCGTCCGCCGGGAAGCATTTGTAATGGCTTTTAATGATTGTTTCTACTTTATTGGGATTGCATTATTAGTCAGTGGAATTGCTATTTTATTTCTCAAAAAGGTGAAGCCAACTGGTGGCGCTGTCGCTCATTAAATTTGTTGTATGGGTTAAAATGTTTGATAAAACTACTAAGGTACTAAAATGGTCATTAGCCAAAGTGAGTACTATATCTCCCCAGAAGAGTATTTAGAAGGCGAGAAATTTAGTGAAATCAAACACGAGTATATTGATGGGCAAGTCTACGCAATGGCAGGAGCAAGCGATGCTCATGTAACTGTAGTAGGAAACTTATTTGTACTGTTGCGAAACCATCTCCGGGGTAGTGGTTGCCGTGTCTATATGTTAGACATGAAAGCACAAATCGAGGCCATAAATCGCTATTTTTATCCCGATGTAATGGTGAATTGTGATACACGAGATAAAGAATTTGAATATTTTAAGTGCTATCCTTCCTTAATTATCGAAGTGCTTTCTGAATCAACCGAAGGCTATGACAGAGGAAAGAAATTTGCTAGTTATCGACATTTAGAATCACTGCAAGAATATGTGCTAATTTCACCAGATAGAATGAGTGTCGAATGCTTCCGCCGCAATGACGAAGGGCATTGGGTACTTTACCCTTATGAAAAAGGGGAAGAAGTGCATTTGGCTAGCGTTGATTTTCGGTGTGTGATCGCAGAAATATATGAAGATGTAATATTGATAGATGAGAATATTTCCTAATCTAACATTTATGGCTCACTTCCTAAAGCATTGAGTTGTTCAGCAGAGAGCGATCGCAAAAATTTTTCACTTGTTTACTTCGACAAATGTGAAAGTAAAGTTTTAAGAACTTAAAATTAGGTAATAGTTCCCAAAAGACAAAGTTAGGCTGTTACGCATTTAAGTTACCACATCAACTGGTGAGGTTGTCCTAAGTCAATTGTCCTAAGTCCAATTGGTAAACACAAATGACAAATAACAAATACAACTCTTGGAGAGGCTGCACTTCTTTACGAGACGCTGCGCGTAGCTTGCTTCCCCGGAGGGGTACGACTACGCTTAGTGACCACGCCAACGACTACACTCAGTACAAGTGACAAGTGACTAATGACTAGTGACGGTCTACACGGAAAATAGTGCAATATGTAGGCGCGTTAGCTTATAAATCACTAATCAACCTCGCCTTGCGGAGGAAGAATTGCAGCACAGTTTCTTCACGGGAAATAATATCAACCCTACCCTCCATACCCAATTGAATATGACACTGGTTTTTCCCTTTACCTAAAACCAAAGTTTCCGGCTCAATTGTAACTTCATAAAAAGCACCAGGTGCAGTAGCTTTTGGACTAGTAGTCCCATTCATAGATGTATTTGTGCCATTCTTTTGAGGAGCGATCGCATCTGGAGAAATCGTTTGTACTTGACCATTGAGAGTACCATAATCTGGGTAAGGACAAGCGCTGACCCGCATTTGGACTTTTTGACCAATTTTTAACTTACTTTGATCTTCAGATGCCACGGCAGCTTTCAAAACTTGGGGTGCATCAGAGGGGACAATTTGCAAGACTTCCTCGCCAGCACGTACAGTTTGACCTGGGTTTCGCAGATTGAGTTGGGAAATGATACCATCGGCAGTAGCTGCGATCGCAGTTTGAGCTAAATTTATTTCTGCTTGTTTGAGTTCGCTAGTATCACGCTCTAACTGCTTTTCAATTTCAATCCGTTGCTTAATTAAGGCTTGGCGTTCTTTTTCTAAAGTTGCTTTGTTGCTTTCCCCCCCGGCTTTTTCTTGAGCAATTCGCTCAGTAGCAACAGTTACTGCTGCATTACTTGGATTTACGGCAACTTGGGCGCGTTGTCTTCTGGCAATCACAGCAGATACCGCTTGTTGTAACCGTTCAATTGTCTGTTTTTGCGCCTCTACTGCTGCAAGTTGTGCCTTTACCGCTTGCTCTTGCTGTCTGGCAGATAATTGTGCTTCTTCCAATTGATCCTGAGATAGCGCCCCTTGGTTGGCTACACTCTCATATCGCTTCTGTTTTGACTGGGCTACACCCAAAGCAGCTTCAGCAGCATGGAGATTTGCTTGTGTTGTTTTTAACTGTGCTTTCCCAGCCAGCAATTCTTTCTCGGCAATTTTGACGTTGGCATCAGCTTCTTGGAGTTCGGAAACAGTGGTAAGATTTTTATCTTGATATTCGCGACGGCGGCCGCTCAATTCGGCTTCGGCGCCAGTAATAATCCGGTTAAGGCGGTCAGTTTCGGCTTGAATCTGGCTATTAAGGGAACTAATCTGGGCATTGATTTGCACTAGTTGTAACTGAGATTGTTGAATACTAGTTTGCAATTGACTTTTTTTGGTTTGCAGACGGGAGTCATCGATAGTTGCGATCGCATCTCCTTTTTTGATAAGTTGATTTTCTTTGACATAAATGTGCATAACCTGACCTTCAGTCGCCGCTTGCACAATTCGCAATTCACCCGCCGGACGCACAACCGCCTGTGCTTGGACTGTAACCTTATACTTACAAATTGCAGCAAGCGGTACAGCTAATCCGAGAACGCAGAGAATAAACATTCCGCCCCATGTTGTCCAACGATTAATTGGTGGGAGGAATTCGTTTGTTTGAATTGGAGGGAGAAAATTAGTATTACTAACCATGAGTTCTTACGAATTACGAATTACGAATTAGGTTGCCGAGCGTACTCCTACGGAGAAGCTACGCGTAGCGTCTCGTAGGGAAGCGGAGGTACGAACTATCTTAATTAATAGTGGCAGTCTTGCCGTTATGATGAGCCGGGGAAGATATTAGCGCCAACCCATTTTGAGAAGGAAAAAGATCATCTAAGAAATCTAAATGTTCGCCAGGTAAAGAGCGCAATTCTTCTGGTGTACCTTGGATTTTTAAGCGTCCTTGTTCTAAAAATACAATTAAATCTGCTCTCTGTATCACCTTGGGACGGTGACTAATTAAAATAGTCGTTTGATTGTGACGATGGGATAAAAGTCTATCTAATACTTGTCTTTCGCTTACTGGGTCGAGTGCGCCCGTGGATTCATCTAAAATTAAGATTGGTGGCTGAGTAACTATGGCTCTGGCTATGGCTAATCTTTGGCGTTGTCCACCAGAAAGATTTGCCCCGAATTCTCCTAAAACAGTTTGATATTTATCAGGGAGTTTGCTAATAAATTCATCTGCACCTGCAATCTGACAAGCTTTGACAATTTCTTCAAAACTAATATGGGGATAGCTAAACTGGAAGTTATCAATAATCGAACGACTCCAAAAGTGGGGTTCTTGAGGAACTAATACCACCTGTTGGCGGAGACATTCTAAGGATAGGTCTTGTTGATTATAAAAACCATAACGAATATTGCCAGATTCGACTTTATATAAACCAGTCAGCAATTTTGCCAGGGTACTTTTACCACAGCCAGATTTGCCAATTAAAGCAATAACTTTACCGCCAGGAATAGTTAAGGAAAAATCTTGTAGGAGGTCAACTCTACCTGCGTGATGAAAGTTAAGTTCAGTGCAAGTAATATCTGCATGACCAGGAATTTGTGCCCAAGGCTTTTTAAAATCATTTTCGGACTCTGGGGTAGCGTCAATAACTTCTGTCATGCGTTGAAGGACTATCTGGGCTGTGATAAACTCATCTACTAAGCCGATGGCAGCACCTAAAAAGCCAAGAAAGTTGCCACTCATGCCGTTATATGCCATTAATTGACCAATTGTTAAGGTGCGATTAATGACTAAATAGCTACCCATCCAAAGGATGCCAATACTAATAAAGGTGGAAAGAATGCCAGTAATTGTACTGCTATACAGCCCCAGTTTCATCATACTCCAGCCCAGGTTGGCGAGGCGACCATAATTCCCTTGGTATTCTGACCAAGCTTGGGGAGTGGCTTGGGTAGTTTTTAATACTTGGATACCGCGAAATGTTTCTACCAAAAAGCCTTGGTTTTCTGTACCAGAAATAATCAGATTCCGGGTTTTCTGGCGCATCGCGGGTAAGAAAAGTAGGTTAACACCCGTGATAATCATAAATGCAACTATGGAAGCTAGAGTTAGTTCCCAACTGTAAAAGAGCATAAAACCCAAGGAAATTACAGCAATAAAGAATTGACTGGGTAATCCGAGGACAATTTGGGAAACTAAGTTATTGATGGCTTTGACATCGGCAATGCGGCTGACAACTTCCCCACTGCGTCGTCCTTCAAAGTAGGATAGGGGTAAATGTAAGAGTTTGCGTCCGTATTCTAGGATTAGCCCTAATTGTAATCTTTGACCGAAGTGACCAATCAGGTGAGATTGGACTAAACTAATGGCGCTTCTAATTAAGTTCATGGCGATAACGCCAATGGCCACAGTCGTTAGTAGTTGGGTATCACCTCGTACTAAGACATCATCGGTGAGGAGTTGCATCATGAAAGGAGATGCCAAAGAAAGTAGTCCAATGGCGATGTTAATGGCGATCGCTTGAGCGAGAATAGAACGATAAGGCCAAACCCGTTGCAGATATCTTCCCAGTCCGCCAATTTTATCTGATTCTTGTTGATAAAAACGACTGTCGTCTGGAGTCAGCAGCAGCATGACGCCATTACCCCAACCTGCCATTAACTCTTGACGGGTAAGGTAACGGATACCAACACCAGGGTCAGCAATGACGTATTTTTTGCCTTTTTGTCCGTATAATACGACCCAGTGGTAGCCTTTCCAGTGGATAATTGCTGGTAGGGGAGCTTGATCTAGTTGGTCAAGTAATTGGGGACTAGCCTTAACTTGGCGGGCGTTGAATCCTAGTACTTCTGCACCCCGCTTCAATCCCAGCAAGGATGTTCCTCTAGAACCAGTACCTACGGCTTCTCGGATGCGGTTGAGGGTAAATGTGCGTCCGTGGTGTTTGGCGATGGTTGCAAGACTCGCAGCCCCGCAGTCTTCTTCGCTGTGTTGAAGGACTATTTGGTATTTCATTTTCTGCTGCAATTATGGGGAAGAATACAGTCGAGTCATTTGACCCGATTTAATTGATATCATGTCCGTATAATTAGTTATGATTTCCACAGTCATTGCACCCCACCCCCAGCCCCTCCCCGCAGGCGGGGAGGGGAGACAAAGCATAGCTTTGGCGGGGTGGGGTTCTTCGGGTTTAATAAGCAATCAAGCGGACATGATATGAGTTGTTAACTCTTCGATTTGAACTGAGACAGGACAATGTAAACTCAAAGATTCAAATCAGTAATCAGCCAGTAAATCTTCTTTACACCTTTTTTCTGATACTTAATTAAGTAAACTTTTCTGTTATTGACTCTTTACGATGACTTTTAGTGTTTATGCACTGAAGAAGCGAAAATCTGGGAAAAAATCTGTAAAATCCTTATGCAGAAGATATCGGGGCAAAAAGCTTCCTAAGAAACAACCAAGCCAAGAAACACTAGAAGCGATCGCTCAAAAAATCAAAACTTTCTTGCAAACAGGACATTTTGTCATGTTCCCTTGATTACTTATTAAACCCGAAGAACCCCACCCCGCCAAAGCTACGCTTCGTCTTCCCTGCCCGCAAGCCTACGGTGTACACACAAGTCTTTTAACATTGCCCCACAAGCTTTTGATCCCCCCAACCCCCCTTAAAAATCAGAATTGTTGCATAGCCTTTAGCTAGCTTCTTGCGTAAATCTCCTATACACCTTCTCTAGTATCCAGTCCTTCACGGCTCCACCAAATTCTTTGTCAATCTATAATTTTCGCAAAGATATCTAAGTAGCAGGGAATGCGATCGCACTCTATTTCACTTTACCTGTAGCCACTAGCATGGAGCGATCGCTTAAATCAGCCCTCAAGCCATTTTCTAGGCAACATCAAGCTACCACAGCCACAAACAGTAAATATACTGGCGTTGCATAATAAAGGGATGAATTAAGGTATTATACTGTGCATTGTCCATACTGTGAGTCTACTGAGATTAGACAAAATGGTAAAAGAAGAGGTAAACAAAACCACATTTGCGTCAATTGTGGTCGTCAATTTATCGATGTTTACAGTCCAGCAAGAGGGTACTCAGATGAAATCAAGCAAGAATGTTTAAGATCAGACGTCTCTTGTTTTGGGATTGCGAGCAATTGAGCGTGATAAAGTCCTGTCACCATACAACCGTAATTTATTGGTTAAAACAAATGGGAGAAAAACTCCCCGATGCACCGCCAAGCGAAGACATACCAGAAGTTGGAGAATTAGATGAGTTAGAAACCACTCAACCTGAGCCTACAGTTACTAAAGCTGATTTAAATGATGCCTTAAAGCCAAGAGTTGCGGGTTTTTGGCAGGGAAAAGTTAAGATTGCTGATGATTTTGATGAGACTCCAGAAGAAGTAATTGCAGCATTTTATGGGGATGAGTAGTGAGCTTTTTATTAGATACTCATATTTTGTTGTGGTTTTTAGAAAATGATTCTAAATTGTCAGATCGGTTACGAGAGGTAATTATTAATCCTGAAAATTTAATTTTCGTCAGTGCGATTAGTGCTTGGGAAATTTCAATTAAACAGTCTTTAGGAAAGTTAATTGCTCCTGGTAATTTGGAGGAGGCTTTGCGCTTCAGTCGGTTTGAGGTTTTATCTATGACATTGGCACATGGAATAAAGGTTGCTGATTCGCCTCTACACCATAAATGTGATGGGGCCACAACATCCCCATAAAAATAAGGAAAGCGAAACCCAAGCCCGCACCAGAGCCGAAGAAATACTAAACCAAAAGGGAGCCAGTCCTCGGTACTGCAAAAATATGTTGCTGTTCCTGGCACCAGACAAGGCAAAACTGGAGCTATTAGAACAATCTGTTTGCCAGTACCTCGCCTGGAATTCGATTATTCAAGATAAAGTAGCCTTAAACTTAGATGTTTTTCAAAGCAATCAGGCGACGACTAAACAACAGCAAACCGACAAAGATGTAAAAAGTTTAATTCAGGAAGCTTACATCTGGCTGTTAGTACCGATGCAACCCGACCCCCAAGGAGAGATAGAATGGCAAGAAATTCGATTGCAAAAGCAAGACTCTCCTATTTTGCAAGCAAGTCGCAAAGCAGTTCATGAAGAACATTTGATTGCTAACTATGCCGCCAGCCGCCTGCGCCTGGAAGCTCTCGACCCTTATCTCTGGCGCGATGTAAACCACCTCGACCTTAAAAAGTTGTGGGAGTACTTAGCGTACTACCTTTACCTGCCACGCATCAAAAATCAACAAGTGCTATTACAAGCGATCGCAGAAGGAGTTGCAGCATTACTGTGGAATGAAAACTTTGCTTATGCCACAGGCTGGGATGAATCCAAAGGACGTTATCTTGGTTTGAAAGCAGCTGAACACATTACGTAACCCTTAGCAGTCAAAATCTGATAGTTAAGCCAGAAGTAGCACAACGCCAGTTTGAGGCAGATGCTGCTGCTAAACCTGTAACTCCACCAGTATTTAAAGAAAAAACAGGAAGCTATAAGACAATACGGTTCAGTTAAAGCTTAACTCTTTATCAAAATCATTTTTTTAACGAACCGCTAAAGATGCAAAGAAAAGAAGCAAGAAGTGCTTAACTGAACTGTATTGAGCTATAAGACTGACAAGGCAAAAACTATTGACACTGTAGTAACAGCAGATGGCTCCTCTGATAGCCAAGTGACTGTTATAGTTCCACCAAAACGTTTCTACGGTTCAGTCAAATTGGACGCATTGCGGCTACGACGTGACGTTGGACAGATAGCAGACGAGGTTGTTCAACACCTCAGTAGTTTAGTAGATGCTGAAGTAGAAATTACCTTGGAACTTCATGTCACTGTCCCTGAAGGACTGTCAGAGAACGTGATTCGCACAGTCAGCGAGAATTGTCGGGTTCTCAAATTTAGTAATCAGGGATTTGAACAAGAATGAAGTTGAGATACATAAACTCGCCCTCCGTCCAAAGATTGCGATCGCATTTGGATAGTTTTACCCTTTACTGCAAATTCAACCAATAATTACTTAAGTACTAATAAGTATATTATATCCCTCTTCTGTCACTTTCCGAGATAAGCAAGTAGTAAATAACTGAAATTATC